>NZ_JBICHO010000216.1:0-8119 GCF_043100905.1 Rhodopirellula sp. JB055
GTGAGCGAGGGACCATGCGCCGGATCAGGGGAGTCCCTCGCTCACGCATCGGGTTGTGTAGAAAAGAGGCAAACGAACGTTGGGTGTCATCCAACTTCTGCACTTCATGAAGATCCGCCACTACGGCTGGATGAGCGGGAACAGCAAGGTGAAAGTCGAGGAGGTGAAATGGTTGTTGTGGCTGATGCTTGGCTGAGCTTTCTGGCTAAGCAGCGGCTACGCGCCAAAAGATGAACCACTGACCGTGCCAATGAAGTGTCGCCAGTGCGGCGGTGTGATGCGAGTGATCGAGGTCAGCTACACATCGTTGTGTTCGCAGGGCATCCGCCCCGAGCATGGGCTGACTTACTACGACAGTGGGTAACGCATGAACCGGGGAAGTGAAATGACCGGTCGAATTCGAACGTCTTCGGGAGGGCGAAGGAGGACGGTACGTCGCGACAGCAATCTCTTGCCTCCAAACCACCGGGCAGTGAATCTCAATCGATGCAATCAACGGCCGATTCAACACAACCAGGACCCGAGCACCTGGCCAACCACCGAAGAGTTGCAATTGGAACGAACCGAAGCCTTCACCGGATGGCAAGAATCAGAAGCAAAGAACAAGGACGAATGGGCGAGTGACTCGGCGTCCATCACCGGGCATCTTGAACAGAGGACTTGAGCTTCGGCTAGACGACGCGTTTTGAACCGCGACGAACGAAGCAACAGGAAAGAGAAAGTGACTCAACCGTCGCATCCACGCGAAGTCAAATCCATATTGGTTATCCGCCAGTTTGTGTCTTGTCGAAGAGAAACACGCCCAGGAACAAAAACTCGTTCGTTTCTCGAACGCCACTCGTCTTTGGATCGTAGTTGAAGTTGAACATTAACCAAATGAGACTTGACTCTGTGTAGCCGTTTGCGAATGCGACATTGCTCATCGCATCGCGGTACGAAGCCGCGTAAGATCCCCTGAGTAATTCTGGCACAGGTTTGGCCGCCCCGTCATCGGAGCAGGCAGTCTCTTGGATATCGTGGTCGTAATAGCCGAAGCGGAAGTCTGCAGAAAATTGATTGAACTCGGCATCGTCGTCATCGTAGTTTTCAGTGAAATAGTCAGCTGGCAAGGTCGTGTAGTCGACCTTTTAAAGCCAAGCAGAGACCACGTCGACATTCGGTGATGTGTAGTCCGGATAATCGTCCATTCCCATTGCAGTTTGAACCAAATATGGGGCCACCATCGAGTCGGATAGCGATAACGATCACGTGGTCGCTGCGAACGACTCACCACTTCAATAAACTCAACTCAGCGACTCACGTGCATCGTCGGGTTCGCCTTCTTCACTGTCTGGTAAATGACACCGAGCGAGGAAAGCATCAAAATCGTTGGCGAGCAAGTAGACAGAGTCGTAGGAATCATGCTTGTCTGGCAGTTTACCATCTGCACGTAGTTTCAGGTAATCATTTATCGAATCGGCCATCGCATTGAATTTCTCCTGAAACCGAGAGTCCGGCCAACGCGATCGGAATTCAGAATCAAGTGCGTACACCGCCCCTCGGTCAATCCCGGCGATCGAAAGGCAAGTAAACGCACCAAAGTGGCCGCTGCCAATCGTAATCATGTTGCGTGGCGTAATCATCGAGTCGAGCAAGCCATAGACGCTGTCCGCTGAGTGAACACCGCACATAACGTGCTCTCCGAATGGCGTTGGCTCTAGTGCGGGGCATAGAACGTCGCCCCACCAGTCACCGCATTTTTGCAGAAACGTGCGATACGGTTTGGGCAACTTGACTCCGGTCGCCTTCTCGATCTGGTAGATGTCGCAAAGCGGAGTCTCTTCCGGTGGTTCCATTCCAAGTTCCGCGAGCCGTTTTGCGTACTTATGCATGCGTGAGTCTGGATGGATGTTTCAATCGCCGAACGGTAGTGATATGCGGGCGGCGGCAGTTGATCAACCACTTCAGACCGGCGACCACCTCCGCTTAGGGTAACTCCGCATTCAGTTGTCAAAGGGCTGCTTAGTCGACGCATCAGCGGAACCGGCGGGTTTGGCAGTTTCAGGCTTCTCTGTCGGGAGTTTAACGATCAGATACTGCTTCGAATTCGTACCGAGCACCTTGATGTCAGCAGCAACCGGATCAAACCCGTCGATCTCAAATGTCAGTTTGTGTTTCCCCTCAGGAAGGTTGAACACGGGCGTGATGTCCCACATGCCAACCATCGCATGTCCAACAAAGTCACCATCAATGGAAATGCGAATTGAACGCACGCCATCTACCGGGACAATTGCATCACCGATTCGCGCCATCGGCCTCGAAGCACCACCCATTCCGCCACCCATCGACTGATGTGAATGAGGTGCGATAAAGACAATGTGAACAGTCGAGTGTCCGGATGGAACAGGATCTTCGGCAAGGCCATCGCATGGCGTAAACGCAAACAAAGCAAGAAGAACAAGAGGGAAGCGAATCATAGCGTCTCCATGTTCAATATCATTCGAGATGTGATTTCAGTCGGATAACGAATTGCGATCTATCCGCTGGTCAGGCGTTAAAAAAGCTCAACGTTGATCGTTGAGCTGACCGCCTGACTTGCGAAGCGATCGTGCGTTGAACTTTGTCGCCGCACTGGGGTGGGCGGGGAAGCGAATCAGAACTTCTGATTGGCTAGTAAGAGTCTACCAGATAGGACTCTTGGTAAGGCCGGGCAAGGACGGTTGAATCGCCGGTGGGCGTTCTTGCTCCTGTTCCTTTGCACTTTCTACCTGAGTTTGCATGTGCCAATCGTAAAAATCCTCTCCATAGGACCTTGTCCAGAACTCCCGATGTGAATCCAGCTGCTAGTCGGCATACCACCACGGGCAACTGTCGCTCTCTCGCCACATCAGTTCTTTCCAAGATGGCTTCGCCGTCGACACCTAACCAGTTAGGCACCGCGTTCCAACGCTGAAGTACTTGGCACCAGAAGTTTTCTCAGGCATTTCGCTGACGGCCGCGTTCGCGGATCGCAATGTCAGGAAGCGTTGTTCGCACCCCTGCTCATTGACTGCCGTGGCGAAAATCACAACCCGACGCGTGAGCGAGGGACCATGCGCCGGATCAGGGGAGTCCCTCGCTCACGCGTTTTGAAGTTGCGCTTTTGCGTGAGGCATTGGGTTTTTCATAACCCGACGCGTCAGCGAGGCGAAGTCAACATCGTTTTTCCCTCGCTGACGCTTCAGGTTTTGAGAAAAGCGCAACTTCAAAACTCACGCGTCGGGTTGTGAAGAAAAGAGGCAAATGAACGTTGGGTGTCATCCAACTTCTGCACTTCATAAAGATCCGTCATGACGGATGGATGAGCGGGAACAGCAAGGTGAAGGTCGAGGAGGTGAAATGGTTGGTCTGACTGATGCTTGGCTGGACGTTCTGGTTGGGCAGCGACTACGCGTCACAGGTTGAACCACCGACTGTTCCGATGAAGTGTCGCCTGTGCGGAGGGATCATGCGAGTGCTCGAGGTCAGCTACACATCGTTGTCGTCGCAGGGCATCCGACCCGAACATGGGCTGATTTACTACGACAGTGGGTAACGCATGAACCGGGGAAGTGAAATGACCGGTCGAATTCGAACGTCTTCAGGAGGGCGAAGGAGGAAGGTATGTCGCGACGGCAATCTCAAGCTCAAAACTCATCGGGCAATGAGCCTCTATCCGCTTCCATCCAACTCGTCGCCAGCGGAACAGGCACAGAGCAAACGGACGATCAGCAATTCACCTACTTCAAAACCAACCTGCCTCTTCGTTAGAGAACGCAGCGGGGGAGCAATTCCCAAGAGAGGCTCAATCAACGCCTCCCCATCTACCCCCGGGCTTCTTAAACAGAGGACTTGAGCTTCGGCTAGGCGACGCGTTTCGAACCGCGGCGAACGTAGAAAACTGAAAGAGAAAGTGACTCAACCGTCGCATCCACGCGAAGTCAAATCCATATTGGTTATGCTGCGTCGGCGTGCTTTTCGAGGAGTTTCGCCACAGCCTTTTGATTGTGCGCTGACGCGCGATCCGCCGGAGTCTGACCATTGGCATCTTGGATCGTCATGTCAGCACCGTATTTTAGTAGTTGGCGAACGGTTTTGGTATCGCCGTGTGTACAAGCCTCGTGAAGTGCCGTGCGACCATATTTGTCTGTGCAATTAGCAAGTTCTGGGCGGAGGGCAAGAATTTCACTCACAGCGTTCGAGTCGTAGCTGTAGGCAGCACGAAAAAGGCGGAGAACGTCTGTATCATCAGATTCATTCAGATCATCTATCGCTCCGTGTCCAACGAGTATCCTGCAAATCTCTTTGTGCTTGCGTTGCCCTGAATAGTGAATCGGGTTGCCATCGTCGGCAGTAACACCGGCACCGTTTTCAACAAGCACCTTAACAGCGTCGGCGTGTCCGCGATAAGCGGCGAACACGAGGGGTGTCCATTCAACATCCTCGGCTGAGCAATCAATTACCGCACCATAGTCAATTAAAAGTTGAACGACGGCCGATTGACCGCGGCTGGCTGCAACATGCAACGGTGTCAAGTTCTTTGCATCTCGAACCGCGATTAGAGTTGGGTCACTGTCGAGAAGTTTCTTTACCGCTGCAACATCACCTTGAAATACCGGTGCGAAGATCGGGTGGTTTGGCATTGGACCCTTTCAGTTAAGCAGCACAACGGAAGACATCACGGGGGACGGAGAATTGACGATCGTTTTGGAAAAATGTCGTAAGCCGTCCTCCCGTGCATGTCATGGTTCTGTCATTCTTGTTTGAATTGCGGGTTTCCGTGTGGCGCCGCCCATTCGCCGTCTGCAATTTTGACGGATTTCACGAAGGCTTCTGCGGAGTCCATGTCGAAAGTCGTAGCGAGACCTGAAACTCGAAGACGATGAAACCATTTGTGATGATGTATGATCGCGATTAACTGCTGGACATCGTCGTTCAATGTTTCGAGCGTCCATACATCGTATTTTCCAATCTTGCGGATCGGTCGCCGTGTGACCGATGTGCCTTTCATGGAGTAGGCACGTTCCATTTGCGCAAATGACGGCGTCCCCTGGGGCAAGGGGGGCACAAGTTCGACAGCAAACTCCATTGCCCCGCTGGGTGACCGCCACCGAGCGAGCTGCGGCGGCGCGATAGGCTTCGCGGGTTTGTAGGCGTCTTGATCGGGTTTCTCGACTGAGAGGAAACCCGTGCCTGTCTGCCAACGGTCTTCACATTCTGCAGTGGAAAGCGACAGCATCGAAACCGCGGCGATGGCCAGAGTGCGAGTTAGCATTTTGAATCTCATCGACAGAACGGTAAAAATCACGGGGGGGACGGGCGAACGACTTGCAAGCACATGAGAAAACGGGCCACCCGTCTTCCCGTGCATTTCATGGTTCTGCTTTCTTGATGTCTGTTTTTGAAGGCCCAAACTCGGGTGTCAAAGTCCAGCCGCGTGCCGGTTGAACGGCGATCCACGGATCAAGAGCCATTAGATCAGCGTTAAACGGGACGAGAAAGTCGCCGTTAGTTGGCGAGGAAAGTTCTCGCTCGTCATCACCGATAACAAACTTTGCACTCGCCAATTCGTCGTTACAGGATAGAGTAGCGCCTTTCGGCACCGGGAAACGGCTCTTTACCTCGTGATCTCTTGCGATTGCATCGGTAACAGAATCTACGCGTTTCATCACAGTATGGAGCGGGAACAGCGACGAGTATCGGAGACGCCAAACCCCATTGTGAAGTTCCGGGGAAACACGCATGTAAAGATTGACGGATGCCTTCAATATCAACGAGCCTTTGGGTTGGTTCGCGATGATCCAAGGATTCTCTTTTCGGAGTGCATCCGTTACCGGCAGCGTAAACTTCCCATCAGCATCGAGTGAAATCGGTATGCCACCATCCTTGGTTTGCAAAGTGATTCTGATGTCAGTTGGTTTGACGTCGGGGAAGCGACTGCGTGTTGTGAGCGAAATCGATTGTGATTTAATGCCCCCAATGTCTGTTAGCATAAGGTCGGCAGCCTTTAGCGCTACGGCGTAACGCATGCGGGCGGGAGGCTCGGCGCATGCGCTGACGGAAAGAACGCAGGAAATCGCTAAAATAAGGATGTACGTTTTCATTTAATAGCAGAACGTCGGCCGTCACCGGGCGGCGACGATTGACTGTCCATTGGCTCTTAGCCCGACTTCGCCGCTCCGGTTCATGGCGTTGTTCTGCCTTGATTGGCTAGACGGGCGGACCTTCATTTGCATTGACGTCAAACATTTCCAGAACCCTCGGAGGGTATAGCAGCCTGTTGATTTTCGCTTTGATCTGCCGCTCCCATCGAGCAGCCGCGGTCACGCGCCGAGCGAAGCCTGAAACGCCCAATTTTGATTTTGCTGGCGCTGCGAATCTGCCAGGAGGCTTTCTGGGCACGCCATAACCTCCCAGGCTGCGCAGAATCGCGAAAAAGCTCGCTCGGCGAGCACTGCTGCGTACCTTGGCTTTCCCGCGCCGACCAGTTTGCGCATGATCTGCCCGAGGTTGTACGCCATGGCGGCACTCATGTATCGCTTTTGGACCTTTTCAAGCCCCCGAAGCCATGTCCGGCGGCTACCGCCAGTGTCGCATAGATGGGCGAACGTTCGTTCCACTCGTTCACTGCGATGTCGTTGAAGTCGGCGACCACGATTCCCTTTGGTCCTGCGACGGTTCCGGCGGTAGGCTGCCTCTCGTTGAGGGGACTTATCAGTCCACGTTCGTTGGTACTTGCGGTCAGGTTCTGGAATGTACGTGCGTAGGTCGCATTCGTTCTGCAGGCCATCGAGTACGTGTTCAGAGTGGTACCCCTTGTCGGCGACAACTTCCTGAACCTCCTTTTCCGGGCAAGTCTCTCTGAGGTGAGTCTTTGCCGCATTCACGGTGTCTTCGATCGTGTGAGTGTCGCCCTGATTTCCATAGTAGACCTCCGCAGAAACGATCACTTGCGTTTCCAAATCGACTGCGTTTTCAGCTTTGTATTTCAAGTGAAAACGTCCGTCTTTCATCTTCCCGATGCGGGAATCTGGGTCGGTTGCACTCTCCCATTCATCGTTGCTCACCTTCTTCTTCGACTTACGTCCTTTATCGAACCGGCGAAGTTCTTCGTCGCTTGGATTGTCCTTTCCGGTCTCTTCGACATAGAGCTTGCGAAGATAGGCTTGCCAGTCATCGCCGTTGTCTTTGCGAACGATGCTCTTGAGTGACGCGTTGGCTTCCAGGTCAGTTGCGTCAACGCCAAGCGTCTTGCCTTTCAGCAATCCGTTCTCCGCTGTCGCTTTGAGAATCAGCTCAAAGGCGAAGCGGTGGACCTCCAATGGTAGGCGTTCCCGTGTCAACGATAACGTGCTGTGTTCGGGCGTCGCCTCATCGGGGCCAAACCCGAGAAACTTCGCAAGCGACCTGCTGTCGGCACATCTCCACGCGATCCCTCGCTGAGACGAGATGTCTTCGAAGTACCCGATGAAGATCATGCGGAAGTAAGTGCCAGGAGCGATGCCCTTGCGACCAGACTTCTCGTAGTATGGCTCGACCGCCTCTTCCAGTTGTTCGTCGAATTTGACCTCGTCAAGCAACTGGTTGAGACGATCGTAGAATGCATTCCGAGGGGCATTGCACAGTTTGTCAGCCGCCACCCAAAACGATTGCTGATGTTCGCGTTTGCGTTTTCCAAGTCCCATCGAGGCCCTCCGAGTAAGATTCGATGATCTTACCGAAATTGGTCGAAAATCAACACGCTGCTAGGTGTTCTTCGAGACGGCGACCGGGGAACACCCGCAGCCAGCGAATCGCCACCTCTTCGTCGCTCCACCGAGCACAGACATCCGGCCGATTTCGGAGGATCTGGTGCATGTGGTTGCTCATTATCGCGTACGAAAGAACATCGACAGCGAACACCGAGGCCAGAGCCTCCATCCGCCTGCGAATCCATTCCTTGCGGAACGAGTAATCCTTGCCCGTTGCCTGGTCCACACCCGCCAGAAAGGCCCGCCGCACACATCTCTGCACTACATGCACGATCCCAACTTCGCTGGAGTCAAACTGTTCGCATCGCTGAGGCCGCGGCATGGCTGAGTTCTCCCTCTCGGAACGGACTTGCAGGACAAATGAATGCTAC
>NZ_JBICHO010000217.1:0-19419 GCF_043100905.1 Rhodopirellula sp. JB055
TGAGAGGTGGGATTCTCAGGCTGGAAGCCTCAGCCACTTGGGTTGCTGCTGTGGCAGGGAACCGACATTCGTCAGATTCAGCAGTTGCTGGGGCTCAGTGACGTGAAGACGACGGAGATCGACACGCATGTGCGGAATCCACATGAGGCGAAGGTGGTCAGCCCGTTGGATCGTTTGGTGCGGGACGAGGAGTTGGAGTTGAGGTGCGTTTGGGCCGACTGAGAGCCTCAGTCGGTTACGGTGAGTGGGTGAAGACAAGGGTTGCCGACTGAGAGCCTCAGTCGGTTACGAGTGGTGGGTGGAGACAGGGCAGGGCGACTGAGGGCGCTAGTTGGTTGCGGGTGGTGGTTGGGTTCAGGCAACGTTCCATGGTGAGGGTGGTGTTCTTTGGCAAAGAACCACTGTCAGGTGAGACGTGGGCTGCTAGCGGCAACGCGTCTGTCACCAACCGACGCGTTCGCATGACCGTCGTCGGATTCGCCGTGAATTTGGACGCAAATCAACTCGCAACTCTGAATCTTGGCGAATCCAGCGACCAAGTCTTCACGCTCGACCTTCGCCATCTCCAACACGATCAGCCTGCTGTTTCCTCGGGGTCTTTCAACACCCGGTCGGCTTGATGGATCGCGTCGACCAAGGTCTGAAGGGCCGACGACACTCGATTGAGCGTTGGCGCCAAGTCAGCCAAGCACTGCTCTTCGAACTGACGTGCCGGCTCGTCACGCCAAACCAATTTGGTCTGTTGCCATTGCTCGGCGAATTCACTGAATTCATGTCGCAGTTGGTTTTGAGTTTCCTGGATCGCTCCGGTACCAAACGGTTTCATCGCTGATTCATTCCGAAATGCCGTTGGGATTGAATGTTCGTAACATCTTGCGGCCCTTGTAAAGGTGGAACAAATCCTCCGGCTGCGGTGGACGCGCGCGACCACCAGTGGGCAAATCAATTGTTTCCAAACCATCGGTCACAACCACGCATTCCTTCTCGTTCCGCACCGCGGTGAACACCGCCGCTGTTTCATCCAAGAAGAACCCCAGTCGGTCGACTTTCACTTCTTCATACCCCACGCGTTCCAAGTAGGTCTGCAACGGTTCAACGATCCGGCGTTGAGCTTCGTTGAATTCCTTCGAGGGCACCGTGAAAATGTCGGGGTGATCTGCATGCCAGCCCGCATAGATCGCGTAGATGTCTTCGGGTGGAAAGTCCGCGACATCGCATGACATGGCAAAGATCGTCGGCCCGGTCACGCCAATGTTGCTGTATTGCTTTTCGCCAAAGTTGTATTCGAAGCGGACCAGAAACACATCGACCGGATCTTCAAAGCTGGGCCACAACATCCGGCGAGAATCCACCACCTCGACTCCTGTCGGTGGCACGCCCATTTGCTGCGGTTGAGTCAACCACAACGCCATCTCCGCCTCGGCGATCGCACGGGGCTCACGGAGTTCCGCGTCGATCAAATCTTCCAGTCCCAACTCATCGGCGTAAGCGATCGCTCGCAAACGAGCGGCTGGTTCGCCCGCCAATTCTGCCAGCCGTTCTTTGCCGGTATCCACGCCCAACTTTGCTAGAGCCCCTGCCGCCTCACATTGGACTCGGCGATGCTTCAGGTCCAAGGTTTTGTTCAACTCACCGATGGAGCTTTCATCGCCAATCAAGCCAATGGCGTCGCACAACGAAACCGCGAGCGCCACCGCTTCCCCCAAAACCGCTTGGACTTGCTCCACCTCGGTCCCAAAACTGCGGGGGTCTTCTTCGAACTTGGCCAAACGTCCCGCGACGTGGCCGAGCAAAGCGTTCAGCGATGCAATGCGTCCCTTCGCAGGATGTTCGTTGACCAACCCTGTTCGAGTGATGTGCCCCGCCAAATCCAAAATGGGTGCCGCCATTGAAGGTTCCGAAATCGAATCCAATAGAGCGGGGAAAACCGCGTCAATGGACCAATCGTTGTGTTGCATCAACGGGCTCAGGATCTGCGCCGCCGCCATCCAACCCTTCGGTGGTGACTGCCCCAATTGCGTGACCAAGACACCCAATGATTCCGGTGTCCGGCGCATCGCCAGCAACTGAAGCATCAAGTGCCGATTGGAGACTTCAGGCGAGAGTGATTCGATGATCTTGCCCAACGCCGCGGGCTCAATCTTCGACAGAGGATCGCCCTCGGCCCTCAGCGTTTTCAGGTGAATCAATCGAAGCAATCCACCCGTGATCGCTGGGTCCGCATCCATCAAACGCGATGAGTCTTCCGCGAGTGCAGCGACCAACATGGGGCCGGTCAAGTTTGGATCGTCTGCCAACTGTTTCAGTGTCACGCCGGCCTGAACCGGGTCAGCACCGGCGGCGAGAATCGGGTCAAAGGAAATTTCCGACAAGGTCAAGGTTCCAAAAGTGAAAAATGTAAATTGGGGCAGGGGAGGGCAGGGCAGAGCAGGGCGGTACGAAGTAAAACCGCCGGTTATCTCGTCGCAACTGCTGAGGGCTACCAGAACGAAATTTGCAATGTCGGCTTACGAATCATTTGATTCCGGTTGATACGTCAGATCAGGATTCACCGCATCGGACCATCCCAATCGGTCAATGTCATCCAGAGTCGCCCAGCGATTGTTGCCGTGATATAGCGGCGATTGATCGATCGGGCACTTGGGTGCCTCAGGGTCAGCATAAATGTGCACGCCTTGAACATTGGGTTGCAACCAGATCGCTTCGCACTCATCACAGATCACCAAACCATACGAAGGCTTGTCGTCAACCAAACCACAGGCGTGGATCAAACACAGCCCTTGTTCGCAAATCGGACACGAACCGACGCTGTATCGAACATCAGAATTGGAATCGGGGTGAGTCACAGAATTGACTTCCAAACAAGAACGGAATGATTCGGGTGGTGCCACAAAGAATTGGATTTCAAGGTGGCGTTTTGCATGTCGATTCGACGTCACAAGTTGATTGAACGCTGGGGAACGAGATCTAAAGCGGAAACGCGGTGATCAAGCGATTGCCTTCCAGCACCAAACGCACTCGGCGAGCCATCGGGTTGCGGCTTCTTTGGCCGTCGCGTCCGCCGACAAAGCCAACTCGCTTTCCCATGTCGACGGTGTAGATCGTTCGCTTGCCATCGACTTCCTTGGTGGTCCGCTGATTGGCCTGAGCCTTTTCGTACGCTTTGTCGATTGTCACGAGTGCCCCCTCCATGTCGCCATCAAAGACACCATGCTTTCCCGGGCGATTGGGTTGGTCTTTGGTGTGGCGTCGAAGATGCTCGAGCCGGTGACCTTCCGCACTTCCCGGCGTGTAAAGCACACCCGCCGGCGACAAATAACGGTCCGTGCTGATTTCTCGCAGCAGACCGTACTTCAAATCGGACGTCTTGGCCGAGGGTTTCGCATCTGCAGCAGGTGATCCACGCGTCGCATTGGACACAAACGGCCCCGATGATTTCGCCGTATCGTTGCCTTGCGGTTGGGCGTGGCCTTCATCTCGAGGAGTCGACGACTTCGTCGAATCAGAGGGTTGAGGCACCGCTCGCGGACTGGACGCTTGGTCGGTGATTGGCGGGTTGGAGTTCTCCGCCACCGAGTCCTTGGCGACTTGCTTGGCAGGCAACGCGGGCAAGTTCCAGCCCGTTTTCTCGTTGATAGTTGGACGAAGCAGCGTGTAGCCGCCCAGCAACACAGCGATGACAATCCCCGCCACAGTCGTCTGTTTGGCCTTTTTACCACCTGGCCGGTGAGGCCCGGAGCGATTTTCAGCAGCGTTCATTTCAGTTCAGTCGAGCCAGCAAGTTTGAATTCGGTCTTCAGTGACCGTCAACTTACCAGCCGATCCCAAAACTGGCCAACCACGCCCGTTCAGGACTGCAAAATCTCATGAACCACACGTCCGTGGACGTCCGTCAGGCGAAAATCGCGACCGGCGTAGGGATACGTCAGACGCTCGTGGTCGATTCCAAGTTGATGCAGCATGGTGGCGTGCAAATCATGCATGTGGACGCGATCGCGAACCGCGTAGTAGCCATAATCATCGGTCTCACCGTACGTGATGCCGCCGTGAATCCCGCCACCACCCAGCACCATCGAAAATCCCTGCGGATTGTGGTCGCGACCGTTGCTTCCCTGAACGACGGGCGTCCGTCCAAATTCGCCGCCCCACACGAGCAAGGTGTCTTCCCAGAGCCCGCGTTGCTTCAGATCGGCAAACAAACCCGCGATTGGCAGGTCCGTCTTGGCTGCATTTTTCTGGTGCCCGTTCTTCAAGTTGCCATGTTGGTCCCACACTTGGCCGCTGCTGACGGTGATGAATCGAACACCGGATTCCGCCAACCGACGCGCCATCAAACAACTGCGCCCAAACGAGTCGGTCGTCTTTTCACCGATCCCGTACAGCTTCTTGGTCGCTTCGGTCTCGGTTGACAGGTCCATTACCTCCGGCGCGGTCCCTCGCATCCGATTGGCTAAGTCGACCGCCTCGATGGCACCGTCGGTCGCGCGGTCGCGTCCAGCCGATTGCACATGGCCTCGATTGATCTGATTGACCAAGTCAAACTGGTGTCCCTCAGCGGCATCCAAGTAAGCGATTTTCCCATCGCCGATCTGACCGTTCTTGCCCACCACGGTTGCTTGATGTTTGGCGGGCAAGAACGCGGCCCCGTAGTTGCGAGGTCCACCATGGGCCGTCGCCGGTGCGATCGCAACGTGAGCCGGCAAATCTGGATGCCCGGCTCCCAATGCATAACTGATCCATGCACCAACACTGGGACGGACAAAGTTGTCGCTGCCCGTGTTCACCATCCCAACCGCTTGGCCGTGTGACTGACCGCGAGTGTGCATGGACCGAACAACGCACAGCGTATCCAGATGCTTGTTCATCTCCGGCAATAGATCAGTTGCCCATAATCCAGCCTCACCGTGTTGCGACCATTTCCAAGGGCTCGCCAGCAACGTCGGCTTGGCACTGATTTGAGGCGGCAATTCAAACGGCAAATCCTTTCCGTTGTCGGCGATCAAACGCGGTTTGTAGTCAAACGTGTCGACGTGCGATGGACCGCCATGCATGAACAAAAAGATCACCCGTTTGGCCTTTGCCGGATGATGTTGCACAGGTGTCTGCACACCCGAGTCATTTGCCCACGCACTCGAAGCGGGCATCGCCGACGCGGTCACAGCCAACGCTCCAGTCGTCCAAGTCGATTGGACCAAGCAATCTCGACGGTTCAATTTCATCCGTTTCGCCTCAATCCAAAAATCGAAATTCGGTGCTCGCAAACATCGCCGCGATCCATTCGCGATAACGTTCCTCGTCGCTCGACATGGCCTTCGCCACATCGCTATTCAACCAAGTGTGCAAAATTCGTTCGTCGACCGGTCGAGGGTCGCGAGAGAACAATACCGCGCAGGCCCATCGGACACGCTGCGTGTCGTCGGTTGTCTCCTTCATCATTCGCTTCGTCGTTTGCATCGCCCACTGGCGTACTTCGGGACTGCCGATCAAAGTCAACGCTTGCGCCGGGACATTCGTCGTCGGTCGTTTCCCAACCAACAAATCTGGATCCGCCGCGTCCAAATTCGCCAGCAGCGGTGGCACCTCAGATCGAATCAGTGGCAAGTAGATTGTTCGCTTCGGATCCTCCAGCCCGAACTTGGTGGTGGCTTTGGAGTTGGCGTTGTTTTGACTGACCAAGGTCGCGTAGCTGTCCATCAAGTTTTCACGACCGCTAGGGTCGAGCGTGCCGGCAGCAACCAACATGGCATCGCGAATCGCTTCGGCGGGAATGCGTCTGCGAACGGCCCGACCTCGCCATCGGTTTTCAGGATCGAGCGAGACTCGCGGGTCATCATCCGAAACCATTGATCGCGAATACGCGTCGCTGCAAACGATGTTTCGAATCAAACGCTTCTGACGCCAACCGTTGCGGACAAAGTCGATTGTCAACGCATCCAGCAACTCGGGATGAGTCGGTTTCTCCCCCCGAACGCCAAAGTTGTCGACCGTCCGCACCAACCCTTCGCCCATCAGGTGCATCCAGATTCGATTGACGCTGACGCGTGCGGTCAGCGGGTGATCGGGATCGGTCAACCACTGTGCCAATTCCAACCGACCGCTTCCTTCCAATGGCTCAAACGCGGTGGTGGATTCGCTGAAGACCTGCGGAATGCCTCTCGGGACGATGTCGCCCAAATTGCTGACCTCGCCTCGAATATGAATCGGGCAATCCTCCTGCTCATCTGTTGGTAAATCCGCCAGCGCCATCGCGGTCGGAACCGGTGACGGAGCATTGGCGAGCAAATCGGCTCGTTTCGACTTCAGCTCTTTGAGTGTCTGAGTCAACGCGGTTCGCATCGCGATCGTTCGTTCAATCTCCGCAGCCGAGTCACCCTGGTCCGCTTGGCCATCGACCTGAACCCACTGCACGGCATCGGCGATCACATAACCATCCGTCCCACGGTTCGAAAGCGTGACCTGAGACTGAGTTTCCGCCTCGCAGTCAAATTCGTTCAGCACGCTGTAGGTGCCCGTCGTCGGACGAACCGTCTGATCCAAAATCAGATCGTGAGTCTCGTTGTTCAATTGCACCGAAACAGGCAAATTCGATGCCCGGTTGCCACTGGAGTTGTAGTGAACGCGAAGTTCATATCGTCCGGCATTGGGCAAGACCGCGACAAACCGGATCAACGATTCGCCTTTGTTTCGGTTTTCGTCGTGCAGATACCCCTTGCCGACAAACCCGGGTGTGTAAGTCGATTCAACCCAGTGGCCTTCGCGAACCGCATCCACATCATCGATCGTGATGCCTTCGAGCTCCGCCTTCTCGGTCAGAATTTTCAGTTCCGACTCGACTGCTTTGATCTCTTTGTCGAGGCCTTGCAGCGATTGCTCATGTTTGCGAATGGACTGCTCGTGCGCTTTCGAAATGGGAAGCGGAGTTTTCTTCCAAGTGCTGACGTATTGCTGCGACTCACCATGCAGTGTTCGCGTGCTTCGAAAGATCCCCGCCATCGCGTAGTAATCTCGCGTGGTGATTGGATCAAACTTGTGGTCGTGGCATCGAGCACAACCAAACGTCATTCCAAGAAATGCACGACCGACCGTGTCGAGTTGTTCGTCGACCACATCCATCCGCAACTTGGTCTTGTTTCGTTCACTCAGCATCTTAGTGCCGATCATCAAAAACGTGGTGGCGACCAATTTGTCACGTCGATCTTCATCCGAAGACGCTGGCATCAAATCACCCGCGATTTGTTCGCGAATCATCCGGTCGATTGGCATGTCGTCGGCAAAAGACCGCACCAAATAATCGCGATACCGCCAAGCATCATGATGGGTCGCGTTGAAATCGCTGCCGTTGCTGTCGGCGTAGCGAGCCACGTCCATCCAGTGCCTCGCCCAATGTTCCGCGAATTGCGGGCTGGCGAGATAGCGATCCACCAATCGCGGCCAATGTGCATCGCTGGGATCCGCTTGAAATTGCCGAAGCGTTTCAGGATCAGGTGGCAACCCAGTCAGATCAAACGCCAACCGTCGCAGCCGCACACTCGCGTTTGCGATTGGAGTCGTCGTCAATTCTTCCGCGTCCAAGCGTCTTTGCAGGTAGGCATCGATCGCGGAATCAGAATCAAACGCAACCGGTGACTCGCTCGAGCGAGGAGGCTGAAACGCCCAAAACTGGCGAGCCTGCTCCCAATCGAATGACTTCGTCCGGGAGCTGGTGAGCTGTTCCTCTTCATCCATCAATCTTGGATCAACGGCGCCATCGCGAATCCATTTTTCAAAATCTCGCACCACGTGGTCGGGCAGCTTTCCCGCGGGTGGCATCTCGGAGGACTCGTACCGAATCGCCGCCATCAATTCGCTCGCCGCGGGATCGCCAGGTCGGATAGCCGGCCCACTGTCACCGCCGACTTCCCACCCTTCCTTCACATCCAAACGCAACGAGCCACCGAGGTCATCCGAATCCTCCGCATGGCATTCATAGCAATGCTCGATCAGTACCGGACGAATGCGAGTCTCGAAGAAATCAAAGGAGACCTCGCTTGCTTCGTCAGCAACGGCCGCGACAGAGCAACTGCTGGTCAACACAGCCAGCACACACCACCGCACAGCGTTCCAGAGGCGTTGGTCGCGACCGGATCGCGCGACGATGGCCGATCGTTTGGGCGAGGCGCACGGACTCTTCATCGCAGAACCGTCGGGCAAAAGGCGGGGGGGATCAGGGAGGGATCCCTAGAGTACACGATCCCGCCCCAACGTGCGAAACCCCACCCTTCCTAGAGAGAGTTGCGATTTTCACCGCCATTCCGATAAGCACCCACAAAACCGGCCCGCCACTTCGGCTCCTGTCGGAGCATCGAAGTTGGCGGGCCGATCGAAATTCAGCTCTGTTACGTGACCGCGAAATCAGTTTTCGGAATCATCTTCCGCTGGCTCCTGGTCACCTTCCGAAGCTGGTGCTTCGTCTTCTTTGGGCTGGACGACGGGAGCAGGCGTTGCTTTTTGTTCTTGCTGACGACGCTCTTCTTCTCGTTCCTTGCGTTCTTGCTCCAATGCCTTGTTGGCTTTGTCCAAATCCGCTTGGGTGCTGGTGAGCTGCTGTTTCAATTCGCCCGTTTGAGCTTCCATATTTTTCTTCAGCGACACAATTCGCTGCTGGAGCTTTTTCTGTTGTTGCTGAGCCGCTTTCTCAGCCTTCCCAGCTTCTTCGCGAACCGACGCAAGTTCCGTCTCGGCCTTCTCCGCCCGTTTGGTTTCGGCCTCGAGCTTGGAATTCAACTCTTCCAGTTGTTGTTTCAACGATGCCACCAGTTCGCCTGATTCCGCGATCGCAGCGTCTTTCTCTTCCAGGGACTGATTGGCCTCGGCAACCTGCTCGCGAAGGGTCACCAATTCCGTCGTCAGTGCGATGTTCAATTGGCTGGGGTTGTCCAATCCACCCATGTCGTGTGCGGACATCCCACCGGCAACCGACGAGCAACTCGTCACATCGGTGGAGCAGGCGGTCACTGGAACGCAGTTCGGCGAGCAGGATTTCCGGAGAAAGCAATCGCCTGCGAAACTGGGGACGGAAAACGAGAGGGCCAACGTGAGTGCGGCGGCCGATGTCTTCTTCATGATGTCGATCTTCAAAGGTGGGTCAAAAAGGTGGGACCGGAGAGAGTCGATTCTGCAGCCGACTCTTCCAATCCCATCCTAATTGCGACAGCGGATCGCACAGCAAAAAATCCATGGATCCCGTTCCCCGCGAGAATCGAAGCCTAAAACAGCGAATCTTCCCGAGCCATCTCGACCAACCGCTCGAGTTCCTCAGGATGTTCCTTCGCCACATCCCGCTTTTCACCGGGATCCGCCTCCAAATCGAACAACTTCCAGCCGTCCTCGCGAACCACGGGTTTGCCGTTCGCGCCACGACGTTTTTTGGTTCCACCGGGATAGTTCACCGCTTTCCAGCGTCCCGACCGAATTCCGACCGAGGTTGGCCCTTCGCTGCTGGCCCAATACAAATAGCGATGCTTGGTTTGCTTCTCAGGTTGACTCAGCAAAGCGGGCAGGTAGGAAATCCCATCGATGTCTGCAGGAGGTTCCGCACCAGCCAACTCGCACGCGGTCGGCAAGAAATCCCAAAACGCAGAAGGATGATCGCTGATCGAATTCGGTTCGATCGTCCCCGGCCATTTCGCGATGAAAGGCACACGAATACCACCCTCGTGCATCGAACGCTTGCTGCCTTGAAGCGGACCGCTGCTGTTGAAGAACAAATCGCTGTGGCCTCCCTCATGATGCGGCCCATTGTCGGAGGTGAAGATCACCAGCGTTTTTTCGGTCAGATTGAGCTCTGCCAGCAAAGCCATCATGCGGCCCATGTCTCGATCCATCCGAGTGATCATCGCCGCGAAACCTTTCTCTGGGTTGGGCCATCCTTCACCGGCGTAAATGCCATAGTCCGGCACCTCCATTCCGTCGCCGTTCAATCGACCGCCTTCGTTGTTAGCATGCGGAATCGTCCAATGAATGTGCAATAGAAACGGATCGGACTGATGTTCGCGAATGAAATCGAAGGCGGCATCCGTCATCACGTCGTGCGAATAGGTCTCTCGTTTGACCGCAACGCGTCCCCGAGCGATCGGATCGGTGCTGATCACATTGCCTGGATAGAAACTCTGCCTGTAGTTTTTCCATAGGAACGGCGGGTAATAGTTGTGGGCATTGGATTGATTCATGTAGCCCGTCCAAGCATCGAATCCATTGGCGAGCGGATGACCTGGGTTCTCGATCTCTTCGGGAACATCCACATTGCCGAGAGCCCATTTACCGACTCCACCAGTTGCGTACCCGGCATCCGAAAGCAACGACGCCACCGTCGGTTGCTCGCCCGTCAAATTGCGAGCCGCATTGCCAATCAATCCGGTGCTGCCGACATGTTTGCCCGTCCACAGCGTCAACCGAGAAGGGCGACACACCGTATGCCCGGCATAGTGATCGGTGAATCGAATTCCATCCGCAGCCATTTGATCCAGATGCGGCGTCTGAATCCGAGTTTGGCCGTAGCATCCCAGGTCGCCGTATCCAAGGTCATCGGCCATCACATAAATGATATTGGGTCGGAGTGCCTCGCTGCTGACGGACGAATCGGCTGTGTTCGACTCCTCGCCTGAGACGATTTGGCAACTCACGGCGATCCAGAAAAACGCCAACGCCCAACGCGGGATAGACGGGAGGTAGCGAGACGATGTTTGAGATGGGACGATCCTCGCGAGGTTCATATTTCGGTTCTAATCTTTGGTCATCAAGTGAGTTCGGCAGGGGTGCCACGATTCTTTTCAGATTAACATGCCGACGAAGACAATGAACGACGACCTAGGAAAACACGCAATGAACGTTACGCGAATCTCTTGCACCACCCTCCTGATGCTCTGGTTCAGCGTCGCGAATTTCGCTGAGGGTGCAGAGAATGAAAGCACTCAACCGACGCGTCCCAACGTGCTGTTGATCATGGTCGATGACCTTGGGTACTCAGACCTCGGTTGCTACGGCAGCGAAATCGAAACGCCCAACCTGGACGCATTGGCGGACAACGGATTGCGTTTCTCGCAGTTCTACAACACGGCCAAGTGCCACTCCTCACGAGTGTCATTGCTGACCGGACAATACTGCATCGCCGCGGGAGACACCTCGCTGTCGCATGCCGTCACCAGCGCCGAAGTGTTGCACGCCAGCGGATACTTCACCGCCATGTCCGGAAAATGGCACCTCGACAAACAGCCCACCGACTTTGGATTCCAACGCTATTTTGGTCACCTCAGCGGCGCCTGCAACTATTTTCGCGGCGACAACACATTCCGTTTGAACGGCGAACCGTGGATCGTTCCTGACAAGGACTTCTACACCACCGTCGCGGATGTCGACTATGCATTGCAGTTCCTTAACGAAGCCGAAGAGACCGCCGATCCGTGGTTTCTTTACGTCGCTTTCAATGCGCCGCACGCACCGCTGCAAGCCTTGCCCGAGGACTACGCCAAATACAAAGGCCGCTACGACGAGGGTTGGGACAAAATCCGTGAGCAACGTGTCCAGCGCCAACACGAACTGGGCTTGTTGCCAAAGACATCACAACCAAGCGAGCGTCCCGCGCACATCCCTGCTTGGGACACTTTGTCCGAAAAACGACAAGCGTTTGAAAACAAACGCATGACGGCGTTGGCGGGCATGATCGATCGCGTGGACCAAGAAGTCGGGCGGTTGATCGAACATCTTGATGAGACCGGCGAACTCGACAACACGTTGATCTGGTTCGTTTCCGACAATGGTGCCTGCCCGTACGATCGAGTCAGCCAGAAGATCGAAGCCGAACCCACCAGTGGCGATGTCTCCTGGAGCGATTCCACCGGATGGGCCTGGGCTCGCAATTCACCGTTCCGGCTGTACAAACAAAATCAAACCGAAGGCGGCATCAGCACGCCCGCCATCGTTCACTGGCCAGCGGGACTGAAAACCAAAGCAGGCAGTATCCAGCGCAGCCCGGCTCACTTGATTGACATTCTGCCGACCATCGCCGATGTCACTGGCAGCACCATCCCGACGACTTTCGCTGATCGTGATCTGCGACCGATATCGGGCCAATCGTTGCTGCCGATCTTCGAAGGGGAAACCATCGATCGTGAACAACCGCTTCACTTGTTGTTTTCTTCGGACCGAGGGCTTCGCGACGGCGACTGGAAGATCGTGAGTTTCCGCCAAGGTCCTTGGGAACTTTACAACATCGCCACCGACCGCATCGAGCAAAACAACCTCGCACACCAGCACCGTGATCGCGTCACTGAGATGGCGCGCACGTGGAACGAAATGGCGAAGGAAGTCCTGCACACCCGAGCCTTCGATCCCGGGTTCAGAGACTCTTCCGAAGGACCGACTTCGGTGACAGCCACTCACCCGGAGTGGACAGATTTCTCAGTCAACCCAATGAACAATGTCCGAGGCAGCGCCGGCAGGAAGAAGACAACCAAGTCAAAAGCAAACACCTCGAAAAAGGCACGCGGTTCCATCCGAGCCCGTAAAAACACGCAACTTCAACGACGCGAATCGGAGTTGCACCTAACGTTCACAGGGGATGACCCTGGAATCGCGATCGATCATCTGCCGGAAAACCTGCCACTGGGCCCGTACCGATTGGCGTTTGATCTGCTGAGCGAAGCCGAAGGCAACGGCGAAGTGTTCTACACAACCCGTGCCGAACAATCGCTTCCCAAGGGCCAGCACATCCCGATCGAGATCGAATCCGATGGGAAATGGCATTCGCACACGATTGCTCTCGGTGACGCAACCAAAATCTATCGATTGCGATTGGACGTTAGTGAAGGAAAAGGACTGGCTCAAATCCGAGGCTTAAGACTGCTATCGCCACAGAATGAACCGGTGATTCGCTGGCCAATCGCGAAGATCAAGGTCCTGAAGTGAGTCTCGTTCGGACGGGAAAATCCTTGCCGCCAGCCCGTAAGATGGGCGAACAAAAAGCCACCTTTGGCTATGCTATCGGGTTCCCCAGCCTACCTTGCAAACCCACCCCACAACGAGAAGCGACCCCTGGAATGCAGTACCACCAGAGCTCCCGATCATCGAATTCGAACCGTTCATCCACTCCGGTCTGGCTTTGTCTTGCGTTGATGGCCATGGCCTCGGCGACGATGGCGACCACATCCACGAAAGCAGCGGATGTGTTCGTCGAAGCCGAGAGTTTTGACACTCACGGTGGCTGGAAATTGGACACTCAATTCATCCAGCAAATGGGGTCACCGTACTTGATCGCTCATGGACTGGGGCAACCGGTCGATGATGCGACCACCAACGTTGCGATTCCCGAGTCCGGCAAGTACCGGGTCTGGGTTCGCACGATTGACTGGGTTCGTCGCTGGGACGCGTCGCCTTCCCCGGGAAAATTCGAACTCCACGTCGACGGCAATAAACTCAACACCACCTTTGGAACGAAGCACGCGACTTGGGATTGGCAAGACGGTGGCGTGATCTCGTTGGACAAGGGTGACCACACACTGTCGCTGAAAGATCAAACCGGTTTTGATGGTCGCTGCGACTGCATCTATCTGACCACCGAACTGGATCAAACGCCGCCTGCCGTGGACGACGTGTTGTCTCCATGGCGTCGTGACAAATTGGGCCTTCCCGAGCAACCGGTTACCAAAGGTCCTTACGACTTAGTCGTCGTGGGTGGTGGCTACGCTGGAATGGCGTCGGCAATCTCGGCCGCCCGCATGGGATGCCGTGTGGCGTTGATTCAAGACCGCGGCGTGTTGGGCGGCAACGGTTCCAGCGAAGTGCGAGTGTGGGCGATGGGCAACATCCGTCGCGGCAAGTTCCCTCGCATCGGCGAGATCGTCGAAGAGTTCTCTGACAAGGCCTCCAAGTCCCCCGGCACCTATGAAGAATTCGGCGACGAGCAAAAAGAAGAAATCGTCACAGCCGAACCGAACATTGATCTGTTGCTGAACCATCACGCGTACGCGGTGAAGATGAAAGCCGACAGCGAAACCAAGCAGATCGAACATGTGTTTGCCCTGAACACCAAAACCGGCGAAGACCTGCGAGTTGCCGGCGACCGATTCGTCGACTGCACCGGCCACGGCTGGATCGGCGAATGGGCGAGTGCCGACCTCGACATCACCGACAAAGGCCGTATGGGCATGAGCAACATGTGGCGTTGGGACGAAGTCGACGACGCTCCGGAGTTTCCCAAGACTCCCTGGGCGTTGCAACTCAACATGGAAGACTTTCCCTACCCACGTGATCATCACGGTCAATGGTTTTGGGAAAGTGGATTCGACATTGATCCGCTGGGCGACGCCGAAGCGATCCGTGATTGGAACCTGCGAGCCGTCTACGGCGCGTTCAACGCGATGAAGAATGGTGACGGTGCCGCCGATCACCCCAACGCTCAACTGACCTGGGTGGCTTACATCGGTGGACCTCGAGAGAGCCGTCGACTGCTCGGCGACGTGGTCCTGAACCAAGAGGACATCGTCAGCAAACGAGAATTTCCTGATGGCTGCGTCCCCAGCACTTGGTCAATCGATTTGCACTATCCCAAGAAAGAATACGCCACCAAGTTCCCCGAAAACCCGTTCATCAGCATCGCAGTGCACGATCGCCGTGTGGACCGCTCGTACGGTTATCCGGTTCCGTATCGCTGTTTCTACAGCCGCAACGTCGACAACTTATTCATGGCTGGTCGTAACATCAGCGTCACGCACGAAGCCCTCGGCACCGTTCGCGTGATGAAGACCTGCGGCATGATGGGCGAGGTCGTTGGTAAAGCCGCTTCCCTCTGCACGCTAAACGATTGCACGCCGCGTGACATCTACGAAGAACACTTGGATGACTTGCTGGAACTGCTTGAGTTGCCCGGCAAGGCTCGCCGGAGCACGCCTTCCGCAACCATCGTGATCCCGGATGACGCGATGGAAAAAGCCGGCCCGTACGGCCCCATGTCAGGCTTGGATCCCGAGAAATTGCCCGGCATCGTGATCGATGATCGACAAGCCAAAACGACGGGCAAATGGGCCAAGGGACAAGGCCTCAAAGGTTACGTCGGTTGGGAATACCGCTACGCATCAGCCAACTCCGGCGCGACCGCCACCTTCCAGACAAAACTGAAAGAAGCCGGTCAGTACGAGCTACAGATCTACAGTGCTCCTCATGAAAATCGTGCCACGACTTTGGCAATCACAGTCGCTGCTCCCGGACAGGAACCCAAAACCGTTCGAATCAACCAACGCGACACGCCAGGCGGTGCGATTCCGGCTGGCAAGTACTTCTTGCCAGCAAACGCCGAGGTGACGGTCAGCTTCTCGACGAAAGACTCGGGCGGCACGGTGCACCTCGACGCGATTGGATGGGTCAAACAACCTTGAGCTAAACCGGCCCAAGCTTTCCCATCGCAGACGGTCTCCTCTCCCGCATTTTGAAGTTGCGCTTTTCTCAAAACCCGAAGCGTCAGCGAGGGAAAAACGATGTTGACTTCGCCTCGCTGACGCGTCGGGTTATGAGAAACCCAATGCCCCACGCAAAAGCGCAACTTCAATACTGACGCGTCGGGTTATGAAAAAGCCAATGCCTCACGCAAAAGCGCAACTTCAATACTCCCGCACCGCGTCCCGCCAAACAACTGCTTGGCGAGGACGCGTGGTGCATGCGATCCGAATTGGAATGTTGATCGGGCTGCTGGCCTGTCTACCATCGCCACATCAGCGGATCGAAGTGGCGTCTCAACCATCACTGGATCAAATCCAACGTTTGGAGCCCGCCGCTCGCACGATCGCCGACACCGCGGACGAAAGCGGACGCTGGGTCATCTCGGATAGCAATCGAATCCCGCTTGGTTCCGTTGCCAGAACTTTGCCCGAAGCCAACGGATCGGTCGGCTATCGCGGACCAACGGAAGCACTGTTGCTGTTCGACCAGCAAAACATCGTTCGCTCCATTGCCGTCCTGCAAAGCCACGACACCGATGAGCATGTCGACGCCGTCAAAAACTCTCCCGAGTTCTTGAAGCAATTCCAAGGCCTGACCTGGGGCGGCAAACTCGCAGACGGCAGCGTTCCCGAGATCGATGGCGTCTCCGGTGCAACGCTGACCAGTCTCGCGATGGCAGGTGGCATCCTCAGCCGACTGGGCGTCGCCACTGGTTCACTCGTCTTCCCTGAACCTCTGACGTTGGCAGAGGCCAAATCCTTCTTCCCCACTGCCTCCCAAATCCAGGGCGATCGCATGGCCGTGGTGAAGGACGAAAGCGGAACGACGCTTGGATACTTGATCCGAACCGGCGCGCTGGTCGATGACGAAATCGGCTACCAAGGACCGACCAGCGTGCTGATCGGACTGGATCTGGAACACCGACTTTTGCGGCCCAAAATCCGGCACTCATTCGACAACGAACCCTACGTCGATTATGTTCGCCAAGAACGATCGTTTTGGAAACGATTCGAAGGCATGACGCTGGAAGAACTCGCGGCGTTTGATCCTCCCGCCGAAGAGGTCGAAGGCGTCTCGGGAGCCACCATGACCAGCATGGCCATCGCCTACACGCTACCAAGATTCGCGACGGAATTGTTGGCGGACGAGGAATGGAAAACGCTCGGGCAAACACCCTTTCAGAAGCGACTGTATGCCGTCCAAGAATCCACCCAAACGACGCGCCTGTCCGACGCGGACATCGCCACGCTCATCGCCTTGGTCCTGTTGCCGCTGCTGATTCGCTTTGGAGCGATGCGGCAAACATGGCTGCGTCGCTTGTGGCTTTTCGGCGTCTGGTTGGTCATCGGCCTGTACGCTGGCAACCTTTTGTCGCTCGCTCTACTGGCCGGTTGGGCCACGTCAGGAATCACCTGGCAACTCGCATTGGGTTTGGTCGTTCTCGCGATCGTCTCCGTGGTGATCCCGCCAACGCGGAGGGGCAATCCGTACTGCAATCACCTTTGTCCTCACGGTGCGGCCCAACAGTTGATCCGCCCTAAAAACAAATCACGTCGCAAGTGGAATCTCCCATCGTGGCTTTCCAAGTTGTTGAGATTCTTGCCCGCGGTAACACTGTTGTTGGTCTACCTCGCTTTGCTCATTCGTCCCGCCACCGATGTTTCTTTTGTCGAACCATTTCACGGCTACCTTTGGCACTTGGCATCGTGGTCCGCGATCGCTTGGACAATCAGCACGCTTGCGATCGCCTTCTTCGTTCCGATGGCCTACTGCCGGCTGGGATGCCCAACCGGTCGCCTGCTCGACTGGTTGCGACTCAAGGGAACCAGCCACCAAGTTTCTCGAATGGACCTCGCGGTTGCAGGGCTGCTGATCTTCGCAATCAGTTACCGGATCATCACCTGACAAGCGTAGAAATAGTGGGATAGGCTTCCAACCTGTCATTCCGATCACGACAGGCTGGAAACCTATTCCACATGCGTTTCCAAACCCGGTCACGATCCGAATTCTGGCGAATCCGGCTACCAACGCAGCTCACATCCCGACGCCGCTGATCGCATACAACCCAAACGTTGCCAACCAATGGTCGCCTTCGTAGTGACCGCTGTTGATGTAGGCCAACCCCGCGACCAAGTGTTCTCTCGCGTTCGTTCGAATGGTGGCTACCAAAGGATGCTGCTCCTGCAAATGATTCGCGACGGATTGCAAACACCAGGCACGATTGAGGTTCAACCCGGCGAGGTGACCCAGTTTGCCGTCGGTTACATCGCTAACGCTGACCGGCGAGATCGTCCCATCGGTGAGTTGTTGTTTCAGCTTCGGAACAAACTTGTTCAGCCAGTCTGAAAACTCCGCCGGTGTTAGCACTCGCCGCATCAAGTCCGCTTCGTTCCACGCCGACGAAAAGAAGTCGTGACCGGACGGTTCGTACTGGACCGGGTAATCAATGTCGGTCAAATAGAAATCGCGAGCCCGCGTGATCACCAACTGTTCCAGCTCGTCCAGGTTACGAGACCTCGCGTAGTCCAACACTTGTCCCAGTGCAAACCCGGTGTCGGGATGCTGGCCCGTTCGAATCGGGAACGTCAACAGCGGCAGGTAGGCCGTGATCCGTTCAACCAACAATTCTTCGAGCGGCTTGAGTGCCCCACGCCACTGAATGGCATCTTCATCGTCGAACGAATCCAACTCCATCGCCAAACGCAAAAACCAAGCCCAGCCATACATGCGTTCGAATGACTTGTTCTCCTCGCGAGCAAAGAACTCCGCTTCGCGCTTCAGGTTTTCAACCGTCAAATGACGCGACAACGTTTCGCGAATTTTGGTGGCCGCAGGCATCTCGGGATGCATCTTCAGCAGACGCACCAACACCCAGTGCCCATGCACGCTGCTGTGCCAATCAAAGCATCCATAAAACGCCGGAAAGTGTTCTTGGGGCGTGCCGATTTGATCAGGATTGGAATAGACCAACGACAGTTTGTTTGGAAACTCCGTGTCGACACCATGCAGCACCAACTCTGCCCATTGATCCGCCATTTCCGACGTCAAGGTAATCGTTGCGTTTGAATCCTGTTCAACTGACGGATTTCCGTCTGGCGACTGCGTCCACGCTGGAACTGTCATGACCGAACCGAGTAGCAAAGTGGAGAACAATTGGCGAAAGAATGGATCTTTCCAGGCAAACATGAAGCTTCCTCAATTCGGCACGGGCAAGTTGCGACCAGGATCAAAAACACCTGTCTATCGCAATCCTTTTGCGAACATCTTAGCATCGCGCAAGGATTGAGTGCCGAGTTTTGCCGCTTCGGACTCGTCGCCTCGTCCACTACGTCAGTTGTGATTTCTGAAGCGGTGGAGATTCACCGGCCATTCCCGATCAGCAAAATCCGTTTCTCGAGCGCCTCGTTTGGGCCGCGGACGTGCCCTTCTGTGTTGGAGGAAATCAATGATGAAAACAATGCATGAAAACGTCACGAATGACGCGTTGTGGCAGAAAATTCTTCATTTTCCGATTGGAGGCGAATCCGCGGATTGGACCGCAGATCCGCCCACTCGCGGTCTCTCGTTTTCGCAACGATTGGCCCGGGAAAACGATTGGAGCATCCAACACGCCCGTCACTGCATCGACGAGTACCGAAGGTTTTTATATCTGGCCGCCACCGCGGGACACAGTGTGACTCCGTCGGATGCGGTCGATCAAGTTTGGCATCAACACTTGGTCTACACCGAGAACTATTGGGTGGACTTGTGCCAAGAAATCCTGCCATCACCGCTTCACCACGGACCGACCAAAGGTGGCTCCCAAGAACGGGTGCGATATCAAGACCAATACGAACAAACGCTTGCATCTTATGAGCGGGCATTTGGCAGAGCCCCGGATGAAATTTGGCCGCCGACGGATGAACGCTTCGCTCAATCGATCGCGTCGCTCCGCATTGACCGACGCAAGTT
>NZ_JBICHO010000218.1:0-20828 GCF_043100905.1 Rhodopirellula sp. JB055
TCAATTGACAACCAGCCGCGTAGGCCCCGTCGTCACGGCAGACCGACACATTCACCGCGGGCTGTCGGGAGGCGACATGAGCGGCGGGTGGACGAGCAGCGGGAAACTTCGGCAGAACGATGGCCACGGACGGGACTCTCCAGAAACAAGCAGTCGCCACCTGACAACGTTGTTGGTTGCAGCAAAAGAATGCATCACGTTTTCAGGCAGCTCGAACGACAATTGTTGTTCCCAGGGCCCGCGGGGGTCAACACGAACCGTTTTTTCTTTCAATAATTCTTGCCGCAACGCCACATGATGATCGCTGCGAACGTCCGTGCCCTGGCGAAAAAACGACTCTTCTTCACAAACCAACTCGATTTTCAGCGTTTTTAGCCGCATCTTGCCCATTTGTGAAACAAACAGCTCGTACTGGCCGCCTGGCTGCAACGGGTGGTCGCTGATCTCCACCACCGTGGCTCCCACACCAGCAACCTTCCGGACCTCCCTCAAAAACACGCGCAGGGCCCAGACCGCGACGCCGGAAAAGGGGACCAGCAAGAAGGCCAAAATCGGCCGTGGCATGCCGTACCACCAACCGGAGATCACCACCGCCAACAGCACCAAACACAGGCAATTCCAGCCCAAAGCCAAGGCCGCGGAGCCAAACACACTCATCCGCCCGGTCGAAATCGAAGCCAACCGAAAACGAAGCCGTTCCCCTGGACTCTCATTCAAAGCCTGGCGCCGCGGAACGGTTGGCAATTCTGGAAAATCTTGCGCGTCCAGTTCGGGTTCGAACGATTGCGAAGACTCTTCCGACGCCAAATCACGTCCCGCCAACGAACGAGTCTCATCAATCGCCCGTTTGCGACTGGCAGAGATACGCTCCTGGCTGAACCCAAGATGCAGCAAACGGTACCCCAGCCCGATCACTCCCGAGGCGATGGAAGCAACCGAAACGACCGCCACCACCCATCGCCCCCATCTTCCACCCCCTTGGGTCAGATTGGACTCGAGAACCCGGCGGGCCTCTTCCGGTAAATCGATGCCAATGCGAGGCATCATCACCGAGGACACCACCACGAGAGCCAGCACAAAAACGCCCAGCAGAATCAGGCTCAAATAGAAAGCCAGTTCCCCCAGGACACCTCGCAACGCCCCGGTTCGCGAACGGCGTCCCCGCTTCTTACTCCAGGGACGCAGCAGCGTTCTCGACCAGGATCGTCTCACAAAAGACTACCGTCGCAATCAGATGGTGGCCGAGGCGGCCTGACGGCCTGGACGATAAAACCCAAGTTGTTCCAGGGCATCGTACACTTCTTCGAGGGTCTTCTCGCCGAAGTTGCTGATTTTCAGCAATCGTCGCGGTGTCGCGTTGAGGAGGTCACGGACGGTCAAAATGCCGGTCTCTTCCAGACAGTTTGTGGTCCGAACGGTCAAACCCATTTCCGCGATGCTCAGATCGAGACGTTCGCGGCGCAGACGGGCTTCTTCCTCAGCCTTGCTCAATGGAATGCGGGTCTTCATGAGAATCCTTTCACGAAAGGGTGCAATGGCGACAAAAATTGTCCAGATCGTCTTGTAAAGATAACCAATTCGTACGCCCTGACAATGCCAACGACTGGCAATCTTGAACACTCTTTCCACGGTCGTGATCCCCGCCGATCAACGCCGAGTGTGCCATTCAGGCGTGTCATAACGCGTCCTTAACAATTCATCGGAGTGCTCTTCGATGACCGGCACCGCCGCCGCATCTGGCACTTTCGACGCACCAAATTGCTCGGCCAAATCAGAAATCAACCTCGCCGGATCAATCTCGATGTTCCCCACAAATTCGCGATGACGCCTTTGCTGGCGATATTCCGGTTGCCTCGGTGCAAACTCCAAGCACGACTCGATCAAATCCAAATCGGAACCGATCAGGATCGTCCCGTGATACAGCAGGTGATGCCGGGCCACTCGCAAACTGTTGCCGGAGAACTTTCGGTTCTCAAACGTCAAGTCGCAGATGCCTTTGCGTTCTGCAGCAGGCAATTGACGCTGAACCGCCGTGAGCACTCGCTGCATCACGTAGTCATGAGCCACATCGATTTTTCGGATCGATGTTTCATCCAGCAACCTCAACACCACGCTGTACATCCAGCATCCAGGACCACCGACCACCGAGGCCCCGCCAGTGCAACGACGAAGCACTTCGATCTGTTGTTCTTCGCACAAAGGCCGATTCACTTCTTCGTTGACTTTCGAACTGCGTCCCAAGACAACCGTTGGGCGATCAAATTGCCACATCCGCAATGACTCGGTGTCGATCGCCGTCGCCTCGTCGCCTTCCACGACTTGGTCCGCCCACTGCAACATCGCTTCGTCTCGCGCCAATTGACGCCGCGCCCGCATCGCCAAGCTCTCGCCTGGCTGGTTCTCAAAGTTCAACAACTGCATTTTCGGCTCGCAACGATTCGATCAAGGGCAGCGTCAACACTTTCCAAACGGCCACCAAACCTGCCAACGTCCCAAACAATAAAATGGCCAACAAGATCCCCAACGGTTCCGCAATTGGCATGTTGGTTCCCGTCAGCCATGCATAAGGCAACACGGCCAGCATCGCCGTCACCGCCCCGCAACCAATCCCAATCGCCAGCAAGAACGTGTTCTCGCCCAACACCAGTGCCGCGAGTCGTTGACGCGTGAACCCCACGGCGCGCATCACAGCCAGTTCGCCGCGACGCTCCAAAACACTTCGCAACTGAGCCACCGCCAAACCAATCGTCCCTAGCAACAACCCCAACGCACCTAAACTTTGGAATGTTCGCAAGTAAGTGTTCTGCACCGCCAACAACCCGGCCAACACCCGATCCGCTCGCTGCACATCCATGCCGGCATCCACCAACCGCGACTCCAACACCTCCGCCATTTCGTCCACCTCGGCCTCACGGTTCGATTCGCCCAGCCCTGCATTGGCTGATGGCTCACCCCCGTTTTGCATCGCAAAGAGAAAGTATTGGTATCCAGTGGAACTGGGAAAGACGCTTTCAAACGCTCGCTCACCCACAATCAATTTGCCTTGCAACACCGAACCCGCCAGCAGACCAACAACGCGAAAATGCACCTCGCCGCTGCCGTAATCAAACGCTTTGACCTCACCGAGACCACCTCGCATCTGCAGGCTCCACATCGCCGTGTTTTGGTCGATCACAACCGGCACCGGATCGTCGATCGTTCCTGTCGCCACCACATTCAACATTTCCCACGTTGCCTCGGATGTCTCGCCCTGCATGCTGGCCCAGCCAAACCCATTCAACGAATCGCGTTCGGACAACCCAAGCACCGTCGGCCGCATCGCTTGGTAGAGGTTGTTGCAACTCGCGTCGTCACCACCTTTCATTCGAAACGGAACGACACGAACGTCATCGCTGGTAAACCGTTCTGCGTCTCGCCCCAGCAACTCCGCACGCACGTCGTCGGCACGCAAGTCTTGATGAAGCGGTTGAGCCGTCTGCCCAATCAAATCAAATCCGCCGGTGCCTTCCCGCGTGGGCGACAAACGAAACACGCTGATCGATAAAATCAAAAACGCTGCCGTCGCGACCAATCCGATCGCCAGCGTGCTACGCAGCGGACTGCGACGAGCGTTTGCCAGCGCCAAGGAACTCAGCGAACCGCCACCCAGCCCCGGGGTTCGCATAACGTGTTTGGATTCACCCGCATCACCGCGCCGCCGAAGCGATCGGTGAACCCAAATCAAGATCGCAACCAACAGTAACATCCCCGCTCCAACAAAACCGCCCGCCGCCTGTTGCCCGCCACCCAAGGCTCCCGCAATCGCGGCGACCATCGCCAAAACAGTCAGCCCGATCGCAACCCACATCGAACGTTTTCCATCGCTGGTCATGCCGGCCTTGGCCCCACCGCTCAACGCATGCGACGAGTCCATCGTGCGTCCGCCAACCAACGCTGCTGGATTCAATCGCAACAAAAAACGCAGCGTCCAGGCGGCGGTGAACAGGCACACCAACCATCCCAGAATGCCCCCCAAAGCAATCGACATCGGTGTCGCGTGAAATTGCAAAAACGGAACCGTCACGGCCCCCACCCACCAAGACTTGAGCGCCCACAGAACCGCCCAGGCATAGGCCACCCCGCCGGCGATTCCGATCAAAGTTCCGATCGCGGCGGTCACAGCCGTTTCGCCCAAAGCCAACTTCATGACCCGACGAGGCGTGAAGCCAACGGCCAACAACGTCCCGAACTCACTCAGACGCTGAATGACTCCCAATCGCAACAACAAAGCGATCAACATCATCGCGGCCAAAATCACAAAGAACGACAACGCCAAGAACAAACCATCAAACGGTGTTGTCCCTTTGGACGCCGCCAATTGCTCGGCTCGAATCAATCGCGGGGTCCACCCGAGTTCGCCCTGAACGTTCCGCGTGGCTGCCAAAATCTTTGCTCGCAAGCCTGGCATGTCCGCCGCCAAACTCGCGTCAATTCGCAGTCCTGTCGTCTGCCCGAACCGGCTGCCGAAAATCGCCTGCCCAACATCCAGTGGCACAAACGCCTTGGGAGTCAACCGTTGCTCGTTCCAATACGCATCGTCTTCTCGCTCGATCTTTCGATCCAATTGAAACGGTAAATCCCAGTCACCAATTGAATCTTGATCCGTCACTCCGGGAACATCCGGTGTCAACGCAGGATCGTTGTAAGGGGTGATCGGCTCATCAAACACCGCTTCGCGATTCCGCCGGTAAGGCTTGCTGGGGATGGTTAGCGGAACGATCTCGGTCACCACCGCATCAAACGATCGCTCGATCTCGCGACCGTCTTCGACTTCCGGTTCGAAAAAGAACACGCGAACCTGATCGCCGACCTTGGCTTTCAAACGCTCCGCGGTCCAATCATTCAAAACGATCGGCGTCTCGCCTAACCCCGCTTCCGGCAGTTGCTCGAACGAGTAATCCAGCGACAACGTGGGTCCATCGTCCAACGCCGACAACGTGCTGTACGGGACCGAGTGGGATTGCTCATTGACGATGACCTCGCCCGTGGTGGGATCGACCTTTTCAATCGCATTGGCAAGGTAAGTCATCACGGGTGTGACAGCGCCCTCCGGCAACGCGTCCACAACCGCCTGGACCGCGTCATCCTTCAGCAGCAGGTTCTCACTGGTCAGGGACACGTAGTCGATGATGGGTTCGCCACCGTCTTCTCCGCCACGCTGAACATGCTGCAAGTTCCACCCCAACGTTGCCAACGACCAACTCACATCCTCGGCCGCCATTTCGCGAGTCAGAAGAATTGCGTTCGCTTGCCCCTCTCGATCCAACACATCCGCAATGACTTCCCGCGACGCGAACACCGTCTTGGGTGCCGACTGATTGGGCGTCAGCGAAAACCGCCCCAAACCTGAGTCAGGCACAATGGCCACGACCTTCATACGAGGCAATCCTTCGCTTTGAATTTCGCGACGTCCGAGTGGACTGTCCGCGGGCACCGCCCCTTCGACCGGCAACCGCAGGGTGACGAGATCGCCGACAGCGACCTTCAACTCCTCCGCAGCGGCTTGATTCAAGACGACGCTTTCGTCCCCCGGCATCGCCTCGGGCCGCATGCCGGTCACGTCCAGGTCCCAAAACGAATCGTCGATCCCAAGCACCTGGACGCCGCCTATCCGCCGCTGCCGATCCGATCCTTTGACGTCCCCTTCCACGCTGCCACCGGGAAACAAAATGACCGGAGTCGCAAACGAATCCTCCTCCGTTTGTTCGCTGGGCACTGTCCCATCCGTCTCAACGGGTCGTCCTTCGAGAGACAACTCCGCCAGCGGGAAAAAGGCTCCAGGTGAAACGATCGATTCAATCTTCCCAAGCCGCTCCACCGTCAACGCTCGCAAGCTGCCACGCATCGAATCGCCCACCAACAAGGCTCCGGTGATCACCGCGGTCGCCGTCGCCACCCCGAGCGCCACCGCAATCGTCACAGCTTGACGATGACGAAGTGTCGACAGGATCAACGAGACCAAAGAAACGGATCGAGCGGGGGATGCCATTGGTTTCCGGGGGCGGGGGGTGTCAACGGTCGTGACGAATGAACACGCATCGCGGTCCAAAGTGCCTGGCGTGTTCGCCTCGAGACGATAACACGACAGAGTTTGGTTCCGAGTGCATTCAACAAGTTTGTAGGTTTCCCGACGGTCTGTCCACGTATGCCTTTGCAACGCACCTTATCGCCGCCTGGAGTCGACCATCGCTCTCGCGGCGACTGGGCAGGCGTGTCGTTGCTTTCCAGCCTCGTGTTCGCACTCACCCTCTCGTCCTTGGGATGCCGCTCCAACCAACCCACACCCCATCGCGGCCCCACTCCAGCGGTCAACCTGGGAACTCCGTCCGCGCCGAAGCCACCACCCAGTCGCAAGTCAAACCTACAAAATGACCGTCTGGCCCAGACATCCACTCCCTTCGGCGGAGAAACACACACGCGGCGCCCCGTCCAACTGGCGTCCGTTCAACGAGCGAGTGTCACCACCCCACCCAACACCGCCTCACGGACACCGACCGAGAAAACTCCTCTAGCGCAGAATTTGAATCCCGGCCAACCGCCTGCGTTCTGGGACCTGACGGAAGCCGAGATGATCTCGCTGGCATTGCAGCACAGCGATGTCATCCGATCGCTGGGCCTGCGAGTTCTTGAAGCACCGGCCTCGGTCACCACAGCGTACGACACCGCCATCCAAGCATCCGATCCGATGTTTGGCCCGCAAGCGGCTTTGGCCGAATTCGATAGCCAACTCAATGCTTCGCTGACCACTCAAAACAACGACCGTGTCTTCAACAACGCAACGCTGGGAGGGCAAGTCCAAGAACTGGTTCAGGATTACGCCCAATTTCAATCCGGATGGACCAGGCGAACCACGTGGGGTACCCAGTGGGATTTGCAATCAATCCATCTCTACGACAGCAACAACCGAGCGGGCAACTCGTTCCCAAGCTACTGGGAAACGCAATTGGAATTGGGGGTCCGACAACCGCTGCTGCAAGGTGCTGGGCAACCATTCAACCTGATCGCAGGCCCCAACGCTCGACCAGGCCTGAACTTTTCCAACGGGATCTGGATCGCCCAGATCAACACGCAAATCAGCCAGGCGGACTTCGAAATCCAATTGCGAGACTACTTTCTCGAACTCTACACCGCGTACTGGCAACTCCAACGACTCTATCATTCCTACGCCAGCATTTGCCAGGCCCGCGATGTCTCTCACGAGATCTGGCAAACGGTATTGTCCAAGCAACAATCCGGGTTGATGGGCGGCGAAGCGTACAAAGAGGCCCAGACCCGCGCTCAGTACTACCGTTATCAACGCGAAGCCGAGATTGCACTGGGAGGCAGCGCAGGCGACACAGGCATTCGCAACGCCGAGCGAACGCTCCGACGGATGATCGGTCTGCCAATCACGGACAGCAGATTGCTGAGACCAGCCGACGAGTTCACGACCGCCCCGTTCGAATTTGAAATCCAATCCAGCGTGGCCCGCGGGTTCCAGCACCGAACCGAACTCCGACGCCAACGCCTGCAGGTCCAACAACAGAACCTACGACTTGTCGCTGCGAAGAATTTCTTGCTTCCCCGATTGGACATGATCGGCCGCACTCGAGTGCGAGGTTTTGGCGATGACCTGACCGGTGAAGGACCGCGATTCGCCAGCGCCGCAGACGACCTGTTTTCATTCGACCACACGGAATGGGAATTCGGTGTGGAGATGGGTGTGGCCCCACTGCGTCGGCAAGCCAAGTCGGCCGTCCGAAACGCCACCCTGCAACTCCATCGCGAACGTTCCATCCTGGAAGAGCAACAGCAAGCGGTGACCTACGAGATCCACGAAGCGATCTCCAACAGCCAATCCAGTTTCGCGGCCCTGCAGAATTCACTTGCGCGCGTTCAAGCCGGGAAGGACCGCCTGGCATCTTCACGAGCACTCTACGACGCCGGAAAGATCCAGCTCGAATTTCTAATCGACGCCTCCGAGGAACTGCTGCAATCCCAACGGCAATTGCATGTTGACCAATCCAACTACAGCCTGTCCCTGGTGCAAATCAGCCGGGCGATGGGAACGCTGTTGACAGACATCGGCGTTCATTCTTACCGCCGCTGAAATCAACCTCGGGCCTCCGCCCCAAGCGAGGAAACCACGCAATCCGGCGCAAGCCTCGTCGTCGAACTATCGCCCGATTCGCGTCGTCGCCCGGATTTTTTAAATTCGCAATTTTCAATTTCACTTTTTCAATCGCCCCCATCGCATCGCTCGCCACCTGTCACCGCTCCGCGGTTGTTTGATCACCCAGGCCACACAACCAGTCGCGGAGCGACGGCAGCCGATAGCCTTTTGTTTTCAACCCAAGGTCACATGCCCACGACATGCGACTCCTAAGTCGCGGAGCGACGACAGTTGCTTGCCGCGTTTTCGCCGATAGCCCCGGGATTGCGCCCCCGCGCGAAGGCCATCCAAGCCAACATCAACCGCATCGGGATTCCAGTTCAGCGTGCGGTCCAGCCTCCATCGACGGTCAGCATGCTGCCGGTCATATAACTGGACGCATCGCTGGCCAAGAAGATTGCGGCGCCTTGGATCTCTTGCATCTGGCCCCAGCGTTCCAGCGCGGTCGCCCCGACAATGAATCGCTTGGCCTCTTCGGTATCCGCAATCGGAACATTCATGGGAGTCAGAAACGGACCAGGACAAATGGCATTGACGGTGACATGATGTGGTGCCAGTTCCAAACCCAAGGCTCGTGTCATCTGCACAACCGCACCTTTGCTCGATGCGTACGGAGTTCGGTTGGCCAACCCGACCAAACCAAGCGTGCTGGCCAGGTTGATGATTCGGCCGGCACCCGTCCTCTTCATCACCGAACTGGCATGCTTGCAACACATCCACATGCCATCGACGTTCGTTGCCTGGACCAGCCGGAATTGCTCCAGCGTCAGTTCATCGATCGAACCACGCACGTTGATCCCAGCACTGTTGATCAACACGTCCAACCGAGAAAACCGATCGACACATCGCCGCACCATCTCAACAACATCGGCTTCGACGGTCACGTCCGCTCCGACGCCAATCGCTTGGACCGGGTATTCGCCAGCGATCTTCTGAGCCGCTTCAGACGCCTCCTGCTCATTGCGACTGACCAGACAAACGTTGGCTCCTGCTGAGGCGAGCCCGGCCGCCATCGCTTCGCCCAAGCCTTTGGACCCTCCCGTGACCAAGGCGGTTCGGCCGGACAAATCAAAGAGCTTCACACCGGGCCATCGAGTCATATTGGTCACCAAAGAGAAAACGTGGAACGAGCACCAGGGCAACTGCTCTTTCAGCGACAGCTCACCGTCTCAAGAAATTGAGGTGCGGCCGCCAATGTATCCGGCAATCAAGGCAATCAGAGAATAGAACCCGGTCAGACCAACGACGAGCCCTAGCATCGAATCCAATCCCATTCCCCGCAGATGAACAGCGACAGCAAAAGACACCAGCACCATGCCCGTGAAAACGGATGCGAGAAAGCACCAGAACAGAGTGGAGAGAAAACCGAGGACCATGCCTTCCAAGGTTCCCGACGCGGCCCTGCCGGCCAACGGCCCAATCGTCGCTGGGCAAAGAGCCACCCAGAACACCATGTGAAATCGAACCAATGAGAAAACAACGGCAGCCCAGGTCAACACCAAGATCAAATGGACGATCCGGAACTGCATGTCAAACTCACGTGGGCTCGGGCGAATGCTCCAACAGACTGCTGATCAGTGGCAACAACTGCTTCTTGCGACTGACGACGTTGTCTAATTTATACAACCGATCTTCGAGCTGTGGGTAATTGATCTCCTCCCACCCTTCCGGCTCGCTGCTCATCAGCAACAAACTTCCGTTGCTGGAGATATCCGTGACCAACAACGCTGAAAACTCCAAGTTCTCTTGCTCCGAGAGACGAACCAGCGCTTGGCTCAATTCCGTCTGCCGTTCCCAGAACAGGTCCAAACCAATTTCTTCGATTTGTGAGATCGAGAACCGACGCCCGTTCTCTTCGAATTGCTTGCAGTCCTCGCGAACCACTTTGTCAGGCGTACAAGATCGAAGCGCCGAGCCAATCTCAAAGAACTCATTGGCATACTCCGCCAAATCCACCGAGCAAAACTCTTGCAACCAAGCCAACAAGTCTCGATCGACGTCCGTTGTCGTTGGCGACCGCAAGTACAACGTGTCACTGATGATTCCCGAAGCCATGCACAGTGCGATCCCTGGTTCCGGTTCCAACCCTTCTTGGCGATACATGCGTGCCACCAACGTGCAGGTGGACCCCACGGGGTCCATGATGAACCGAATGGGGCCAGTCGACTTCAACGAGCCACCAAGCCGGTGGTGATCGAGAACCTCAACGATGTCGGATTCCTCCGCACCTTCGACCGCCTGCCCGATCTCGTTGTGGTCCACCAACACTAACTGAGGCCGTGGTGGATGCACCATGTCGGACTTGCTCAACACACCGATCAATCTCTGGTTGTCGACCACCGGGAACACGGTTTGAGCCGAGCGATAAATTTGTTGCTTGGCGGCGGCGACCGGCAGCTTCGCGGAAAGCGCCAGGAAATCACGGTTGACGACTTCCTCAATCAACTGAGCGGCTTTGATCCGCATCGTCGTCGTCGCGGTGTCAAAGGGACTGTTGATGACCGTGACGCCGCGTCCGCGAGCGAGCTCCATCAATCCGCTGGAGAGTTGATAACCGCCGGTCACCACCAGTCCGCGCACTCCCATCTCAAGCGCTGGCAACTGAATGGTCGGCCGGTCACCACTGACCACCAACAGTCGGTCGGAGGGAAACTGCTTCATCCGCTCACAGAATCCGCCGGCGCTCATCGCGCCCACGGTCAGGATCATGTCCTCGTTCAGCCCGGAATCCACCGAGTGCTGATACGACCCGCCCAACACCGAAACCACTTTATCGAGGTTCGTATGAACCTCCCGCGAACGGTAAGGATCGACGCCGCCCTGGAAAACCAGTTCCAACAGATCCAGCAAAGTGACCAATCCGATCAGTTGGTCATTGTCATCCAGTACAGGAATGGCCCGCAGCTCATGCTCGTCCATTCGTTCGTAGACTTCGAAAAACACATCGGACGTGCGAGCGACCACCACATCTCGGTTGCAGATGTCCTCCAGCTCGGGCCGAACATCCATGATGATCTTGGGGGCCGTCAACTTCGCCTTTCGCAACGCGAATTCGGTCCGTTCATTGGGTGGCCCACAACAGGCTGCAACCGCATCGGGCCGGGTGGTCCGGCGAAGAAAATCAGCGTAGGCCAAAGCACTGCAGATCGCATCCGTGTCAGGATTGCGGTGACCAAAAACATGGACCGTCATGAAAGCTATTCAATCACTCGATGGTGTAACGCGAAACGCAGCGCAACTTGTTTGGACAATCCCAAGTCAAGCACATCCATTGAACCGTTCAATCACCGCAGACTCCAGACTCGCGAATGATCCGAGGCGCTCGTTCAGTCAAATCGGTTGCTGCGTCCGAGAAGATTCAATTGTCTAGAAAAGATCGGTTTCCGAGGAAACGACCATCCAATCCTAGTCGGAATCCTCAACAAGAATTGTGCCAAAGATCCGGTTTGCCATGTCACCCAGAAAAGTCTTTGCAACCGATTTCATGGATGACGGATTGTCGCATGAACCAAGCGACCGCGAATTCGACATCTGCGCATCTGAATTCAGCCGTGATCTTTCAACACCGATTCCAGGGCCAGCAAAAGATCCACCGGTTCGCTCATTCGCCCCGTGCCTTTGACTCGGCAACTCAACCACCCCTCCTCGGGCCCGACCAAGTGGCAACCATCCTCGCGGAGCGTCTGAACATTTCGCTGGACCGCGCGGTGGTTCCACATCGGATCGCTCATCGCCGGAGCCAGCAACACCGGACTGGTATTTTGCAGATACAGTGTGCTGATCAAATCGGCTGCCATCCCGTGGGCAAACTGAGCCAGCAGATTCGCGGTGGCGGGTGCCACAATCATCGCATCGATCTCTCGGGTTAACTCAATGTGACTCCCCAGAGGAAACCGTGAATCAAAAACATCGTGAACGACCGGGCGTCCAGAAAGCGCAGCCAGCGTCGCGTCACCGATGAACTCGGTGGCCGCTCGTGAGGTGACCACCTGAACGAGATAGCCGGCCTGAGCCAATTTGCTGCACAGGTCGGCCGCTTTGTACGCGGCGATTCCACCACCAATCGCCAACAGAATCCGCCGCGTCGTGGCTTCCATTACAGGTCCGACGGATCCAGCTCAGGAGCTTCGCTGGCAGCAACGATGGCATCCAAATCCTCAACCGTTTCGACTTCGTTTTCCATGTTCAGGAAAATCTTGTCTTGCACGATTTCTTGCAGCACGATCGACATTTTGTCGTGCGTGTCCACGCTGACCAACGCTCGGCTGCCCTGGTTGAGTTGGACAAGTCGCTTTTGAATCAGGGTGCTGAGTTTGAAACGGCCACCGATTTTGTTGACAATTTCTTCTTCTTTCAGTTCTTCGAGCACGGCGTCGTTTTCCTTTGATCCAGTAAGATCTGGCAAATTTCGGTGACAGCGTTGTCAACCGATTCATTGATGATTTCGTATTGGTAGCGGCTCATGCACTGCATCTCAGCCGCAGCAGTTTCCAGACGAGCAATCAGGGCAGATTCTGATTCGGTGCCACGATTTCGCAACCGTCGCTCCAATTCTTCCATGCTGCCAGGATGCACAAAGATCGTCACGGGGCGATAATGCGGGTCATCCAGGACCGCCATCGCACCTTGCACATCGATCTCTAAAATTACCCATGTCCCGGCATTCAGGCCAGTGGCAACTTGGTCTTTCAGGGTGCCATACCACTGCCCAAGGCTGAAAACCTGCTTGCATTCGACAAAGTCGTCCAGTTTTCGCCGACGTTCGAATTCTTCGTGGGAAAGGAAAAAGTAGTCTTTTCCGTGGACTTCTCCCGGCCGCGGTTGGCGTGTCGTCGCTGAAACACTGAGTTGCAACGGCACGTCACAGCGTTTCATCAATTCCTTCACGACGGTCGATTTTCCGGCTCCGCTCGGCCCCGAGATGATGACCAAACGTCCTCGCCCAGTCATTTCGCCGGATTCCCCAGTCGCTTCGTCGCCGGATTCATTGGATGGATCGTGCATGCCGACGGCTACTCCAGGTTCTGAACAAGTTCACGCATGCGTTCGATCGCGCACTTGATTTCCACCACATGCTCGGCGATTTCAGCGTCCCCAGCTTTGCTGCCGATCGTATTGGTTTCGCGATTGAGTTCTTGGATGATGAAATCCAGTTTCCGACCAACAGCTTCCCCGCGACTGGCCGATTCACGCGGCGTGGTTTCGGCTGAATCCGAATCACCGACCAGGACGCCTCGCATCAGCCCCAAGTGACTGCCCAACCGCGTCAGCTCTTCGCTGATGTCCGAACGATCGGCAAACAGTTGGACTTCGCGAATCAAATCGACTGGATCCGCCAACGACAATCCATTCTCTGCCAACGCCTTGTCAATGCGTTCGCGAAGCCGTTCTTGGTACCGAACAACCACTTGGGGACTGCGTTTGGCGATCGCTTCGCAGCGAGCCTGGATCAGCGTCATGTCTTGCTCGATCGACTCCGCCATTGCAACGGCTTCGTCGGATCGCATCTGTTTGAAACGATCCAGCGCAGATTCGACGCTTTCCTGGATCAAGACCCACTTGGCAAGTGACGCCTCTACCTCTTCGGATCGCCCCTGCGATCCAGCCGACGGCGGTTCCAACACACCCGGCATCTGCATCAGATGAGCCAAATCGATGTTCGTGGAAGTCACCGCATCACCCATCGCCAATGAATCCGCGACCTGCGCCAATTGCTCCGCGTAGGATCGCACCGCATCGGCGTTGATACGAGGCAAATCAGCCCCGGGTGGAGGTGTGAAACGAACCTGGACGGTCACGCTGCCTCGATGCAAATGCTGACGCACCAGAGATTCAATCTTTGGCTCATACTCCGACACCGAATCGCTGGTGCGGAGAATGATTTTCAAGCCGCGATTGTTGACCGAGCGAATCTCGGTGACGACGGAACCGGCCGAGCCAGACGTTTCGCCTCGGCCCTGGCCGGTCATGCTGCGCAGCGACGGGTAAGGTGACCCGCCCTGCGGTGTAGAGAGGTTTGCTTGCGTGCTGATGGACGCCTGCGTCACGGAGTTTCCTCGTCCGAAGTGGTTTCGGCTTCGGTCGACTCAGCTTCTTCCACAACCGCTTCGGTTTCATCGGCCGCTTCAGTTTCTTCGGCTTCCGCATCGCCCGAGGACAAGCTTCCAATCGAACCGATTCCAGCCGCTGGGGCGTCCGACGCAGCTTCTTCGTCGCCGGTTGGCACAACCAATCCACTGGTGATGTCCTCAACATCGTCGCCAGGTCCGGACCCGATCTGCGATTCGTTGGTGTCCGCAACTGCTGGAGCGTGAGCCCCCAACTGGTACATCGCGAAGGCACACACAAGCGCCCAAACAGCCGCGGTTCCGACGGTGATGGCGGTGAAGGTGTCCCCCGCCTTGCTGCCGAATGCGGATTGACCACCAGGCCCGCCCAAGGCTCCGGTCAAACCACCGCCTTTGCCGCGTTGGATCAAGATCAACAAGATCAAAAACACCGACAAAAACGCCATCAACCAGCCCAACACGACGCTCATGAACGAGGCCAGGGGCAGGGTGGGGACGAGTGGATTGACCAACGAGGTGTGTTGGATCAAAGAATCGAAAGCGACACTCACGGCGAACAGTCCGTTGAAATGGATAGGTTGAGGGAACGAAAACGAGGTCGGATCAGGCGGAAGGAGCCGCTTTGATGATTCCAGCGAAATCATCCACTTTCAAGCTCGCACCACCGACCAGAGCCCCGTCGATGTTGGGTTGGGACAACAACTCTTCTGCGTTGCCCGGTTTCACACTGCCACCGTACTGAATTCGGATTTGTTCGGCGACTTCGGTCGAGAACATTTTTCCCAAAAGTCCCCGAATGAAGGCGTGAACCGCTTCCGCTTGCTCTTTGCTGGCCGTTTTGCCGGTCCCAATCGCCCAAACAGGCTCGTAGGCGATCACGATGCTGGCCGCACGTGCTTCGTCCAAACCTTCCAGCGACCCGCGAATTTGCGTTTCGATGACCGATTCAGTCTCGTCCGCTTCGCGTTGTTCGAGAGTTTCGCCAACGCAAACGATCGGAACCAAGTTGCCCGCCAAAGCGGCGTGCAGCTTTTTCGCGACGCAGGCATCGGTTTCGCCCATCAATTGACGACGTTCGCTGTGACCCAAAATCACGAATCGGCAACCGACATCAGTCAACATCGACGCGTTGACTTCGCCGGTGAAAGCACCGTCTTCGGCGGCGTACAAATTCTGAGCACCCAATTCGACAGGGGTTCCAGCGACTGCATCGGCCACGCCGCTCAAGTAAACCGAGGGAGGGCACAAAACGACTTCCACAGCGGGCGACTTGCCAACCGCGTCGACAATGCCTTTGGCAAGCGACGCGCCGGACTCGGCACGCATGTTCATTTTCCAGTTACCAGCGATCAGGATGCGACGACTCACGCGAGGGCCTCGGTTGGTGGGGTGTTGTTAGAATTCGAATTCGGAAGGGAGGAAATCGTCTTGCCAAGAAGATCCGCCATCGCGGTCATCTTCTGAACGATCTCGTTGTATTGTTCGGGCAGCAAGGCTTGAGCCCCGTCGCTCTTCGCTTCTTCGGGACAATCATGGACTTCGATGTGCACGCCATCCGCACCCGCGGCCAAACCCGCCAAAGCACATGGCGGAATCAAATCCGGCCGGCCCGTCGCATGCGATGGATCGACGATGATCGGCAAGTGCGTCAGACCTTGGACGGCCGGCACGGCGGCAACGTCGTAGAGGTTGCGAGTCGACGGATCAAAACTCTTGATCCCGCGTTCGCAAAGCACCACGTTCGGATTGCCTTGAGAGAGCACGTACTCGGCGCTCATGAGCAGGTCTTGGATCGTGGCGGCCATCCCACGTTTGAGCAGGACGGGGCGTTCGGTTTTGCCGACTTCCGTCAGCAACACGAAATTCTGCATGTTGCGAGCACCGACCTGCAGCATGTCTGAGTACTCCGCCACCAACTCCACATTTCGTGGATCCGTGATCTCGGTCACAACCGGCACCCCAAACGTATCGCCGACTTCCCGCAGGATCTTCAGCCCCGCTTCGCCCAGACCTTGAAACGCGTACGGGCTGGTCCGCGGCTTGTAAGCTCCCCCGCGAAACAGGTTGGCTCCTGATTTCACGACGCTCTCGCCGATCCGCATCATCCGGTCGCGATCTTCGACGCTGCACGGCCCCGCGATCATGGCCAGGTTGCCTCCACCGATCTTCACTCCCGACACGTCGATGACGCTGGATTCAGGATGAGCTTCTCGGGAGGCCAATTTGTAGGGTGGCAAAACAGGAACGACTTGTTGCACGCCGGGGATCGATTGAAGCTGTTGTTCGGTGGTCAGACTCTCGTCGCCAATCATGCCGATGATCGTGCGAAACGTCCCGCGGCTGAGGTGCGTCTGGAACCCCATCGACTCGACCTTTTGAATCACATGGTCGATCTGATCGTCGGTCGCGCCGTTTTTCAGAATCAATATCACGACTAAATCCGCGAAATGGCCGGTGGGTGGGGAAGCAGGCTGCTAAAAGAGACCGCACACCATAGCAGCCGACCCGCTAAATCGTCGAGAGGAGCTGTTTTTCACGGGTTGAGGACTGGGAACCCTGACAATGGCGAAGATTGAAAAGGTCAAATTGACAATTGCAAATTTGAAATTCGGTGAACGCGTTTCGTGGCCCGAAGAATGACGCAGAAACCCACAGCAGAGTGGAACATTTGTCCCCAAATGTTTGCGTGACAGGTCTCGTGTCTTCGACCAGCCTGACGCGAATGGTGGAGAATGGACTTGGTTGCGACGAGGCTCGGCCTTTGAAAGCTGCTCGACGGAACAGTTGGGGACAACTGTTCTACTCTGGGGGCTATCATTTCATCGCGTCGCGGACGAGATCGCCACAATCTTTTCTGGGCAAACTTCCTAAGAAATCCGCCCCCCACTCGTTGAGTAGTCAGAGGCGACATGACGCGTCTCCCTTTTTCTCCTCTCGCAATGAACTGCCATGAGTCAACCGGCCTCCACTTCCGCGGCCGAGGACCTCGTCGATCCAGGTGCGTCTGAACCGGATTCGTCCGGACAAGACTCTTCTAAGACTCGGAATACCGAGTGGATCGCCGAGGTCGTCGACCAATTCCAGCGTCCTTTGTTGGCGTATGCCACCGGGATGCTGGCGGATCGCACCGCCGCGCAAGACGCCGTGCAAGAAACGTTTTTGCAATTGTGTCGCAAACGGCCCGACGAATTGGTCGACCGCTTGGCCCCCTGGTTGTTCACTGTCTGCCGCTCACGAGTGATTGACATGCAACGCAAACGATCCCCTGACCGATTGGATCCTGACGCGGTCGCCGTCATCGATCCCGCCCCGCGCCCCGACGCGGTGGCCCAAGACCACGAGGCCCACGAGCAAATCGCGGCCTCCATCGAAACGCTGTCGCCCCGACAACGCGAAGTCATCCAGCTTCGAATGCAGGCTGGACTGAGTTACCGAGAAATCGCTGACGTCACCGGCATGACCGTCAGCAACGTCGGCTTCCATCTTCATCAAGCCGTCAAGTCGCTTCGCGATGGTCTGGCCGTCACCTGAAGCCAGACCACTTCATCCAATTCATTCTTCCGTCATCGGATCATCGATCATGTCCAATTCATCCACTTCTCCTCCGTGGGACGACCCTCGCGTCACGGCATTCGTCCTGGGCGAACTGCCTGAGAACGAAGCCGCTCAGTTCACCGAAGAGATGAACGCCAACCCGGAACTCGCCACCGCCGTTGAAGAAGCTCGAGCGGTCACCGAGCAAGTCGAATCGTTCTTTCACTCCGCCGCGGTCCCACCACTGGAATCCAACCGAGTCGAAAGCATCGTCCGCGAAAGCGAAACGGCGGCCACGGAAGAAGCATCCGTCTCCGCAGGCTCCGCGTCCGGGACGTCTTGGTTTCAATCCCGATGGATCCAATTTGCGGTCGCTGCCAGCATCGTTGGCATCCTAGCTGGCCTGTCAGTACCAGCAGTGCATACCGCCCGCGAATTGGCGTTTCACCAACACCCCGCGGTCGGAACTATCGACGCCGATCGATCCGGTCCTGAGCCCACTGAGTCGCTAACCTTCGAAGCAGACATGCCACTCGAAGACACCGAAATGATCTACCAACCTCTCGGTGGATCGTCTGACAAATCACTGCCTGCTGAAACGAAGGCCGAGGGCGAGTCGTTCGGCGTGCAAGCAGCCAGCCGTGTCATAGGAATATCGCCTGCTGCCGAAGCCACTTCATCGGATGCGAGCCCACGAATCATTGCCGAGCCCTCGCTTTCTTCGACGAACGAGCAAGCCGGAAGGTCGAGACGAGCCAAGCGAGCTGAGGCCCCAACGATGGACATGGGAATGGACTCGACGATGAGTATGGGCGGCATGGACATCGACATGGCTGGCTCGGCAATGGACGACATGGGTATGGGCATGATGGGCGGAGGAATGGGCGGTGCGCCGGTCGACAGCAGCGTGACCCCTCGCTTCGCTCGCGAAGACGGCTCATCGGCTGCCAATGCCCCTCTTTCACTCACTGCCCCGAAAGACGAAGCACCAGCCGCCCCCAGCGAACCCTCGGCTGGCAAACCAGTGATGGGCGACTTTGCAGTGGCTCCCATTCCGGAACAGCTTGGACGCCAGCAATTTGACTTCCGTGATTCGCGGGGACGTACTCTCGAACGCCAACTGGGAGAAACCGAGGAACTGGCACCGACATCAGACCGACTGGCCATCCTCCCAGCCACGCCCGACGGCGAAGGCCGGGGCCCAGGTCTGTCCGGTGACAAATTCGAACCCATCAAGGAAAACGAATTCCGACGCGTGACCGAGCATCCGCTCAGCACGTTTTCCATCGATGTCGACACCGCCAGCTACGCGAAAGTCCGCAGCTACCTGCAGCGAGGCCAACTGCCACGTCCCGACTCGGTCCGCATCGAAGAACTGATCAACTACTTCGATTATCAGTACACGCCCCCATCGGCTGAAGATCCGGTGCCGTTCTCTTCCGCAATGGCGGTTGCCTCCTGCCCTTGGAATGAAAACAATCGTTTGGTTCGCGTCGGCATCCAAGCCAAAGACATTGATCGCAAAGAACGCCCGCGTTGCAACTTGGTGTTCTTGATCGACACCAGCGGATCGATGAAGCGGCCTAACAAACTGCCGTTGGTCATCGAAGGCATGAAGGTGCTGCTCGATCAACTGAAAAACAAAGATCGTGTGGCGATCGTCGTCTACGCGGGCTCTTCGGGATTGGTCCTCGACTCGACCCCGGTCAAGCAAAAGAAGAAGATCGTCCGAGCCCTGTCGGCTCTCTCGGCCGGCGGCAGCACCAATGGTGGTGCCGGCTTGCAACTCGCTTACCAAACCGCTCGTGAAAACTTCATCGAGGACGGTGTGAACCGAGTGATCCTGTGCAGCGATGGCGATTTCAACGTCGGCATGACGGGCACCGATCATTTGGTTGCCGAAGCGACTCGCCAATCCAAAACGGGCACCGAACTGACGGTGCTGGGATTCGGAATGGGCAATCACAACGATGCCATGATGGAACGCATCTCCAACTCCGGCGCAGGCAACTACGCTTTCGTCGACACCATCGCCGAAGCCAAAAAGGTCCTCGCGGATCAGGTTGCCGGAACGCTGTTCACGGTTGCCAAAGACGTGAAGATCCAAATTGAGTTCAATCCCGCGGTCGTCTCGGCCTACCGATTGATTGGCTACGAAAACCGGGTCTTGGCAAAGGAAGACTTCAACGACGACAAGGTCGACGCCGGTGAAATCGGAGCCGGCCACCGCGTGACGGCTCTGTACGAGATCGCTCCGGTCGGCAAGCTTCCCGATTCCATTGCACCCGATGTCGATCCGCTGAAGTATCAACCCAGTGGCGATGCGGATGCCGAGGAAGCAACTCAACCTCAAGCCCCAGAGGACTCCGACGAGTCAGCGACCAAGGAGATCCTGACGCTGAAGATTCGCCACAAACCACCACAAGGCGACGTCAGCGAGAAGCTCGCATTTCCGCTGGTCAACGAAAGCGTGCCCTTCCAGGAAGCCGACCCGGACTTTCAATTCGCCGCCGCGGTCGCCGGTTTCGGGATGCAACTTCGCAACAGCACCCACGCTGGAACATGGACGATGGACGACGTGATCGCCACCGCGACGGATGCCAAGGGCGAAGACGAGCACGGCCTTCGTGCTGAGTTCCTGGAACTGGCGCGAACAGCGGAACGATTGATCGTCAACGACTGATCCCTCGCCTGCACCATCAACTGTCGCTCGGTGGTCCCCCACCGAGACGAGCACTGAAGACCAGACCATCGCTCACGATGGGAGACCATCGTGCGACAGGTTCACTGACCCGCACGTCTATTGATCAGAAGAGGCTTCCGCACGCGACCAAATCGTGTGCATGACGACGCTGTAAATGACCAACGCCACAATCATCAAAGCACCGAAAATCATCACGCTTTGACGAAGCGCAAACGCAACGCCGTAGTCTGAATGAACGGCGTACACCCAGGACGCGTGAACCAACATCATCAAGCTCGCCGCCGCCATCACCGAAAACGTGATCAAGTCTGGGATGCGAGTTCAGATCGGA
>NZ_JBICHO010000219.1:0-5486 GCF_043100905.1 Rhodopirellula sp. JB055
GTGAGCTATCACGTGACCGTCTCGAACATGTTGCACCTCGAGAATCAGATGCCTAATTATCTAAAATTTCCCGTGACAGACTTTGGGCAAAGCCCCCAAGAAATCCTCTGGTTAATGTGCCGCCAAAAATCCCAAACGGCCGCAATTGATCCCCAGCACCGGCGTTTGCCGGGTGCCCATCTGACGTGCGGATTGCAAGATGGATCCGTCACCGCCAATCACGATGACCAAATCAAGCTCGACGTCCGAGAAGTCGTAAGTGAACTCAACGTCGACCGCGACCAGTTCGGCATGAGACTCGATCGTTGGCCGAAGACGCTTCCAAGCGGAGGACACGTTGCTCTTGTCGGGTGCCCCCAACACAACAATTCGCGGCGGGCGTCCACAGCCACACCAATCCAAAGCTTCTCCACTGGAAGATGACATCAGACGCCAACCTGCGAACCGACCTCAGAAGCCGCTTCGCGACACACTTCCACAACCTTCTGCGAGGACAAGGTCGACTCATCCAACAACTGCGAACGATCACCATGCAACACAAACTCGTCGGGCAACGCCAATCGATGAACCGCTCGCGTGTCGAGTCGCTGATCCGTTGCCGATTCCAAGAATGCGGAACCAAAACCGCCCACTCGAGTGCCTTCTTCCAAAGTCACAACAAAGCGACCATCGCCGAGCGTTTTGCGGACCATCTCCGCATCAATCGGTTTGACAAAGCGAGCGTTGACGACACCGATTTCCAGTTCGCCTTGGAGTTGCTCCGCCGCCGCAATCGCTTGTTCCAACATCGCACCATAGGCCACGATCGTTCCGTCGGCTCCCTCGCGAACCCACTCGGCTTTGCCGACTTCGATCGGGGCTGGCGTGTGAGTTGCCTCCAACGCGGACGCCTTCGGATAGCGAATCCCAGACGGATGATCGAGCGTCAGCGCCGTGTCCAACATCATCGACAACTCTTGGGCGTACCCAGGAGCCATCAAAACCATGTTCGGGAACAAACGCATGTAACCGATGTCGTAAACGCCATGGTGAGTCGGCCCGTCCGGCGCGGTCAGTCCCGCCCGATCCATCATGAACACGACCGGCAAATCCTGCAGCGCGACTTCCTGGAAAATCTGATCGTAGCTGCGTTGCAAGAACGTGCTGTAGATGTCCACGATCGGACGCATGCCGGTTTTGCATTGCCCGGCGGCAAAGGCGACCGCATGCGATTCACAGATGCCAACATCAAAGAATCGATCCGCAAATTTTTCGCGAACGGGTTCCAGTTTGTTGCCTTGGCACATCGCTGCGGTGATGACCGTGACTCGCGAATCGCGATCCATGGCCGCACCGATCGCGTCGCGAGCGTGCGTGGTGTAAGGCGGTTGGCCATCGCTGCCCCGAGTCACCGGGGTGCCACCGCGATCCTCGAATGCAGGTGGCGTGTGGAAGAACACGGGGTCTTCCGCGGCGGGTTTGTAACCGTGTCCCTTTTCTGTCACCACGTGCAGCAGAACTGGACCGGGTGTCTCTCGGCACAGACGCAGGTACTTCTGCATCAAAGGGATGTCGTGACCATCGATCGGACCGATGTAGCGGATCCCGAGTTCTTCGAACAACATGCCGCCCAGCAATCCGGCTTTGACGCCTTCTTTCATCTGAGCCAACAAACGTTCGGCCGGGTCGCCAAACATTGGGACTCGGTCAAGCAACCGGGTGACTTCGTGTTTCAGCCCCGTGTAGAACGGGTTGCCGCGCAAACGGTCCAGGTACTGAGCCACGGAACCGGTGCGATGACAAATCGACATCTTATTGTCGTTCAGAACGATCGTCAGATCATCGCCGAGTTCGCCCGCGTTGTTCAGGGCCTCAAAGACGACACCACAAGGAAACGCCCCGTCGCCGATCACGGCCACCGTCCGGCGATCCTCTTGGTTCATCAGGATGTCGCCACTGCGCAGCCCGACTGCGGTGCTGACACTGCACCCGGCATGGCCCGTCATGAACAGGTCGTAAACGCTCTCGTGCGGGTTGGGATACCCCATCAACCCGCCCGCGGTTCGGATGGTCTCAAAACGGTCATAGCGACCAGTGACCAATTTGTGCGGGTAGACCTGGTGCCCCGTGTCCCAGATCAATCGATCCGTTCGAAAATCGAATTCACTGTGCAGGGCCAAGCAAAGCTCCACCACGCCCAAGTTGGACGCGAAGTGAGCCGTTCGGGTCGCCAGCAAATTGCACAGCACGTCGCGAATTTCAACCGCCGCGTCGCTCAGTTGCGAAGGGGACCAACCGGCCAGCGGCGTTGCATCCTGCAAACTTGCCAGCAGGGGGTGTTTGTTTTCAATCAATTTGTACGCTCCAAAACAAAGTCCGCCAATTCTCGTAACCGCTGAGCAGTCGTTCCGAACAACTGCAGCGATTCGTGCGCCGAGCGAATCGTCGCGTTGGCGTGGGCTCTCGCCCGATCCAGTCCCATCAATCCCGGGTACGTCAGTTTACCCCGGCCGTCATCTTTGCCCGTTCGTTTTCCAAGCTGTTCGTCGGTGGACGTGCAATCCAACAAATCGTCCGTGATTTGAAACGCGAGTCCAAACGCTTTAGCGTAATCGGTCAAGGCCGAAACCGCCCGTGGGTCAGCGCCGGCGGAAATTGCGCCCATCGCGGCACAGGCGATGAACAATGCCCCCGTTTTGCGTTGGTGGATCGCTTCCAAGTGCTTCAACGCCGATTCGGGACCGCCAAAGTCTTCCACGGTGTGCTTTTCCGCATCCAAATCGTCCGCTTGGCCGCCCACCAAGCCGGCAGGCCCGGCCGCGGTGGCCAAGGCCCCCATCAGAGCGGCAGAGCGAGCAACATCGGATGTACTTTGGTGCAGATGCGAGAACGCCATCGACTGCAATGCATCGCCCGCCAAAATCGCGGTCGCTTCGTCAAACTCGATGTGAGTCGTTGGTCGTCCACGCCGCAAATCGTCGTCATCCATCGCGGGCAAGTCGTCATGGATCAGCGAATAAGCATGGATCATCTCGATCGCCACCGCGGAGGGCATCGCGCCAGCAGCATCGCCCCCGCACGCTTCCGCCGCCATGATCGTCAACATCGGACGAAGTCGTTTTCCCGGTGCCAGCACGGCATACCGAATCGCGGCCGCCAAACGATCTGGAACGCCAGGCCGGTCCTGGCAGGCTTCTTTTAAAGCCGCTTCGATCGCGGGACGACGAGCGTCCATGTAGTTGCTCAATGATTCCTGGGTTTCGCCCGACGCTTCTCGACGCTCACCCGATGCACCCACACTCACTCCTCGTCCTCCAAGGTTTCTGCGCCAGCAACTCCGCGACGCTTGCCGCGTGACGCCTGCTTATCAGTCAACGATTCATTGCCCGACATGTTCTCAAGCGGTTCGGTCACCGGACGCCCTTCCGCATCCACCCCCGCCAAAACCGAGATCTTCCGTTCGGCCACGTCGAGCAACTGGTAACACTGTCGCATCTTGGACACCGCCACCTCGTACTGCTTCAGTGATTCGTCCAGCGTCAGCGCCCCGGATTCGAGCTTCCGAACGATGGTTTCGACAGCTCCCAACGTCGTCTCAAAATCCGCAAGTTCGGTCGCGGATTCTCCAGCCGTGCCGTTCTCTTCCGTAGAGGGGTTCCGTTTCTTCTTAGCCAAAACTTTATTTTCCCGGATTGGTTGGTGGTGGTCAGCTCGATTTTTTGACCGGCATTTATTTGTGATCTAGTGTTCCGGAGAAGCGGTGTTCTTGGACTATAGCAGACAGTGCATCGCACTCATCAGGCCTCGCCTGACTCGATTTGCCCCGGAAATTGAATCTCCAGCCACATGGCTCGAAATAACAGAAATCGAAAGCGAAGACATACTTCACCTGATGCCCCGCAATCGCGGCACCAGGTGGAGCAATCCGACGCTGGCAATATCGAAGGGACCGAAACTCCTTGCGATCCAGTCCCTGAATCGACACCCATGTCAACCAACTCATCCAAACCAAACGACACAAACAGCGTCACCCCGGCAAAAAACGATGCCAATGGTGCCAGCCTTTCACGCGCTGACATTGTGGAGGTTGTGACGGATGCTGCCACGCCAATCGACCTGCGTCTGCAAGAAATTGTCTCGCTGCTGACCGAATTCGAAGGCCGCCTGACCACGCGCCTGGATGAATTTGCACTCCCGGCGATGACGCCTGCCGATTCATCAGAACAGGCCTACGAATCGGAACAGCCCGACGAACCCGACGAACTCACTTTCGCAGAAGAACCAGACGAATCAGATGACCGCTCATCCTCCGTCGGTTTTCCACATGCCGCGAATCGGCACGATCACTTCGACTCTGCTTACGACGACTTCGATTACGAAGATGCCGAACTGGGCGATTCGACCTACGAGGATTCAACCTACGCCGAAGACGCGGCGCTCGAAGACGCTGGCTTCGACGAAACCGCAACCACTGACCCTGGATCCCACAACGACCTTGCGGACGGATCCTGGCAACCTCCAGGCGGCCTGGAAACGCTCAGCGACCAAGCAGACCTGATCTCTCCCGAGATCCTCCGACTCGAAGAAGAACTGCAATCAGAGCGAATGCGTTCGCACGAACTGCAAACGCAAAACGAAGCCCTGGCTGCTGAACTGGCGTCGTCCGGTGTCTCACGCACCGTGTCCGACACACAGGGATGCGACGACTCGATGTCGTGGGAAGAACGCAAGGCAAGAATTCTGGAGCAGATGGAGAATGACGACTTCAACGCAGAGTCGTTCCTCGAATCTCTATCACAATCATCCCAGGAGATTGCCGCCTCGATTGATCCCGACTGGGCCAACAACCCTTCGGCCTTCATCGATGACCTGGTCGATCGACTGACCGAAGCCGAAAAGACGATCGCGGACCGCAACGCCGAGATCCACGAGCTGCAAATTCTGTTGCAGAACCAAGCCGACACTCGAAACGACAACGTCGCATTCGGAGCCGCCGCTATCGCGGGCATGGTCGACTCGGACGAATTGGTGATCGCAGAACGCCAGCGGTTAGCAGAATTGAAAACCGAATGGGAAGACAAATTCCGGTCCGCCGAAATCGAAGTGTCGCTGGAACGCGCCAAACTATCGCGTGAACGCCAAGAATTGGCTCGTCGAGCCGAGGAATTGGAAGAACAGATCGAGCAACTGCAAAAAGAAAAACGCGACGCTCGCGAATACCCCAAAGCCGGCCGCCGATGGCTCGCCGAACTCGGCCTGCAATCCGAAAACGAGTGACCGCTGATCCCCCGAACCAATGAGCGACTTGGCCATCCAGTCGTCAACGACGTTCCAACGCAGGTAGGATGGGCACTCTTGCTCGTCCGCCCCGCGGATGTCGCCCAAGAAAGGCCAACCTACAGCGAGCCACTTGTGCTTCCCCAACTCACACCCCGAAGCGTGAGCAAGGGACCGCAGACTCACAACCCGACGCGTCAGCGAGGGACCGCAGCCAATCCCAACCCGAA
>NZ_JBICHO010000220.1:0-3134 GCF_043100905.1 Rhodopirellula sp. JB055
GGTCGATGCCGCGCCGGTGGATTCGGTGCGGCGGTGGGCGGACTGCATGGTGCAAGCCCGCCAGGAAAGCTTGGAACGTTCTTTGGTTGCGGTGTCACCGAGCCAACCGGTTTGGGGCGACAAAGCATCTGCGAACCGCGACGGCGTCACTCAAGCCGTGGATGGTTTCGGAAACGCGGTCGGTCAGTCAGGTGAGGTGCAATCAGGAATGCATTGGCAGACGCAATCGTTGTCGCCCTTTGCGGTGAAGCCGGTGGCATATGAATCGACTTCGTCTGCGAACAAGCCGCGTTCTTCTGCGGACAGAATGGCTCGGGCCGGTTCGCTGAACGCTTTGGCGTCAGAGGCACTGGAGACCGGGTTGCCGACTTTGCCACCGATGAGCCAACGGACGAATTGGGAATACCATCCCGTTGTGATGGCCGCGCGGCGTATCACAAGCGTGGGTGTAGAAGACGGACCCGAGGATGAGGAGGGGACCTCTTCGACGCGATCGCATACCCGGAGATCGAACGCGTTACCGCGAGTCGTTTCCCGTCCGCGGCTGGATTGCGAATTGGACGACGTTTGCTGGAGCGACCTGCGTTGGCAGCGCACCGACGATCTCATGTTCGCTTGCGTGACCGACATGGAATACTTGTATGTCGCGGTCGTCGACTCGGGGAATTTCGGAAACTCCCGAGCTGATTCGACGCGTCCACAATCCTTGGAGTTGTGGGTCGATGGCGATGGTGATTTACTGTCGTCATTTCGCTTTTGGTGCGACTCACAAGGCAACCGTCAATCGACCGTGGATGGTTCGGTGCGTTGGCAACCGAACTGGTACGCCGCATTGAGCGGATGGGGTGAAGAACAATCGAGCGACGCGTCGGCTTCTGGGGTCACCCTCGGGCGAGGCCCGCAAGTGTTGGCGGAAATCGCGATTCCGTTGGTCGAGATTTTACCGCGAACGGATGCTCTGTCGCGGTTGTCAGAACAATTCGCGGTCCGTGTGCGTTCGTCGTCGGCCAGCGATTCTGCTGCGGCAACGGCGGGGCAGCCGCGAGGTGTCGACGCCGGACGATTGGCCTCTGATTTTCAAGCGTTGCCGGATCCGCAACACTGGCGATTCTTTCCCATGCCACGCGAGTGACCGATTCTCGTGAGTCATGGCATGCGAACGCCCTGATCCTTTGAGTTCGGCTTTGTCTGACACTGCATCTGAAACTGATTCCGCTAACGATCCAATCCGGTCTTATGCGCGGCCGCCCGAGCAACCTCTGTTCGATCGCGTCCGGACGTGGACCGACGTCATGCCTTGGCTGCGGTTGGTGCGTGTGGCCAGGTTGGCTGGCGCGCCGGTTTGGTTGGCCCTCGTGGCGATCGTGGATTTGATCTGGCGGATTGGGCTGGAGCAAATGGTCGGTCGCTCGGCCGGTGGATCTCTGGTGGAGGACGGATGGCGAACGTCCGCGACGCTGGGCGATTTGATTTGGACCGGGCCTTGGTCGCGTCCCGTACCGGCCCCGTGGATGGATGGTCTGCCGCTATTCATGTCGCACTGGGCAGCAGTGCTGTGGACGTTTGTTTGCTGGACACCCGTCGCGATGGTGCTGTTGCGATTGGGGATTTTGCTGACCGCCGGTCGAGATTTGCCAGGGTTTGTGGAGACGTGGAAGATTGTTGGCAAGCGACTGAAGTCGGCGGTGGTGATCAGTGCCTTGCCCGGTCTTTGTGCGTTCCCGCTGCTTCTTTTCCTGTGGATCGCGGATGGGATCGCGACGGCCGAGCGTGCCCACAGTGAGTGGGCGTACGTTTTTGCTCCGCTGGCGATCCCCGCGGCCTTGGTTGTCGGGTTGTTGATGGCGGGGGCAAAGGCGGCGATCCCGTTTGGATTGGCGGCTTTGGTCAGTCAGGAGAAAGTCGACGCGATGGATTGCTTGAGTCGCGGTTACGAGGTCACGTTTCGCCGTTTGCCGCAGTTCGTTTTGTTCTTGGTGCCGGCAGTTGTCGTGATCGCGATCGTGGTGGGTGGATGGCACTTGGTCGTTCTGGCGGCGGCCTCAGTGATGCGAAATCCTGTTTGGACCGCATTGGTTCTTCGTTTCCCAATCACCGTGGGGATCACCTCGGGATGGGCGATGCTTGGCGGTGTGTACCTGTTGCTTCGCCAGTCCGCTGGCGGCCAAGAAGTGGAAGACGTCTGGGACGGTCCGAAGCCGAAGTCGTTGCAAATCCCATCGGTCAAACGCGACGCAAAGCGAGAGTAGAACCGTTGTTCCCCACTGTTTGCGTGCTGGCGTGAAATCGTCGAACCGTCTGACGCGATCGCGAGTGAAGCTTGACGCAGAGGCGGTGAGTCGCCGAGATGCAGAGGGGGTTGTCGCACGGCCTTGCAGGTTGCGATTTCGCTGCAAATTGTCGCTTGCTGGGGCCACCCAGAACTTGTCGCTTGCTGGGGCCGCCCAGCAAGCCGAGCACGAACCTGCAGCCCAGCAGTGTCCCAGCAAACTGAGCGTGGACTCACGCTAAGCATGAACTCACGGTGGGGCCCACCACCGTCTTCTTTCAACACGGCGGTTTAGAACATGCCGCCGGTTTGCTGCGGCGTGCTGGGCGTTGAATGGTTGGGAGGATTCTGGTTGCTAACGTTTGTGTTTCCGCCTCGCTCAGCGGCTTGAAGACATGCCCCACAGAAAGAACCCGAGTGAAAACTGCCCGAAGATATCGGGTCTTGAAATGGCACCGACTTGGTTGGCAGATCCTCGCCTACCGTCCCGTCTCGGAGGGCATCGAAGAGGGCTTCGATTTTCAGGTGAGTTGCGAACGTGGTGGATACCAAGATGCCGGGCCGATTGGATCCGCCGGTTGGCAAAGGGGCCATGGTTCCCATTCCACCGAGCGCTTCCCAGCTCTCTGGGTCGATGGAAGTTTGAATCAACTGCATGGCTTCGCCGATGGATTGGGTCAGCCCAGTGGCCTCCAGGTAGTGAATTCGATGGAGAGGGCGGTCCTCAGCCGCAGTGATCGTCGTCACGACCCACACATCGTCCTCGAATTGGAGGGTCAGGTTCAGATCGCGAAGCATTCGATTCATGACCGAGCGGAAGCTGGTTTCCTTGGCATGAAGATTCACAGGCAGGTCGGCTGACAGT
>NZ_JBICHO010000221.1:0-15452 GCF_043100905.1 Rhodopirellula sp. JB055
GACCCCGGATTTCGAACCGGATGCAAAGTCGCTGTGGTCGACGGGACCGGCAAGTTCTTAGCCAACACGACGATCTACCCCACGCCACCCAAATCGGACGCAGCAGGAGCATCCAAGCAACTGTTGACGCTGATACAAAAACACCATGTTGAGCTGATCGCGATCGGAAACGGAACCGCCTCGCGAGAAACGGACGCTTTTGTCGGCGAACTGATTCGCGACAACAAACTGGATGTGACCAAGGTGATGGTCAGCGAATCAGGCGCGTCGATCTACTCGGCCAGCGAACTAGCCGGAAAAGAATTTCCTGATCTGGATGTCACCGTTCGGGGAGCGATCAGCATCGCTCGTCGCCTGCAAGATCCGCTCGCTGAACTGGTCAAAACGGATCCGAAATCAATCGGCGTCGGACAGTACCAACACGATGTGAACCAACCCTTGCTGCGCAAATGCCTCGATCGCACCGTGGAAAGTTGCGTCAACCATGTCGGTGTGGACCTGAACATGGCCAGCGTTCCACTGCTTTCGCGTGTCGCAGGGATTGGGCCAAAATTGGCTGAGAACATCGTGCAGTACCGAGACACCAATGGTCGCTTCAGTAGCCGCAAAGAACTGACCAAGGTGCCCAAGCTCGGCAAAAAGGCGTTTGAACAGGCCGCGGGTTTCTTGCGCATTCGCGGCGGAGACGAACCGCTGGACAATTCCGCCGTGCACCCGGAAAGCTACTCCCTGGTCAGCCGGATGGCCAAACAATTGAAAGCGGACGTGAAGACCCTGGTTGGCAATTCAACGCTGAGCCAAAAGCTGCAACCGGAAACCTTTGTCGATGACCGCTTCGGAATCCCAACGATTCGCGACATCATCGCCGAACTCGGCAAACCTGGACGGGATCCGCGAAGCGAATTCAAGGTGGCCCAGTTCGATGACTCCGTTCAGTCGATGGAAGACCTGCGTCAAGGAATGGTCTTGGAAGGGGTCATCACCAACGTCACACACTTTGGTGCCTTCATTGACTTGGGCGTCCATCAAGACGGCTTGATTCACGTCTCGCAATTGGCCAACCAATTCGTCAGCGACCCATCCGAAGTGGTGTCGGTTGGCGACGTCTTGAAGGTCAAAGTGCTGGAAGTGGACTTGGATCGCAAACGGATCGCGGTTTCGAAGAAGGCTCTCAGCTAGCGTTTCACGCGTCTTGGCAGATGGCTTCGTTGAAGAACGCGAGTTGCTGATACAGCATCGAAATGGACGGAGCGATCTGGCTGGATTGATCCCCGATCGCCCGCAAAGGGTTGCCAAAGATCGCTTCGACTTCCATTGGTCGTTTCGCGAGAAAATCCAGTCGCATGCTGCTGTCGTAGGGAACCATCGTCTCGGTGTGTTCCATCGTCGCTCGGATCGCCTTTTCGTCGATCTCGACTCCACACGCCGCCGCGCCCGCGTGGACTTCCGTGATCAACTGCATCGCCAATTCCCGCCCCGGTTGTGAGCCGATGATTCGGTCCGTCGAGGCATCCAAGACGACCGACAGTCCGTTGAACGGGATGTTCCACATCAGCTTTCGCCAACGCGTCTTCGCCAAGTCATCACTCCAGTTCGCATCGATGCCGGCCGCCTGCATGTCCGCTTCAATCCGGTGCCCGACCGTCTCCGCCACGGCCAGATCCGCCCCCGGTTCCTGGTAAGCACCAAACGCGATCCGGCCGTAGTCCAGGTGATGGATGTGCCCCGGACCAACTTTGTTGCTGCATAAAAAACAACAACCACCGAGGACACGCCCAGCGGAAATTGTTCGCCGAACATCGGCTTCGACATTCAAACCGTTCTGCAGAGTCAACACAACGCCGTCGTCGGCCACCACTTGCGGCAACCATTCATCCAGCAACGCATTGCGGGTCGACTTCAACGCGATGATCACCACATCGCACTTTGGCATCGCATCGACTGAACGGTAGATCTGTGGCGACTCCAACACGAAGTCACCTTGCACGCTGTCGATTCGAAGCCCATTTTCGCGAACGTGGTCGAAATCCGAATGCAACAAGAAGTGAACGTCACATCCGGATTTCGCCATCATGGCACCATACAATCCGCCGACCGCACCACTTCCAAGAATTGCATAGCGAAGCGGTTCGGCGGCAGCGTTCATTTGGATTTCCTTTTCTTCGTTGCTGGTTTGCGTGACTTCTTGGGAGCGTCAGGAAGCTCATTCAGTTCCAATGCCGGAACCGAATCATTGCCCGCCAAACGGACGATCATGTCAACCGGGTGCGTTCCTGCTTCCAGGAAAACCTCCACGGAAGCATCCGTTTTGGATTGGCCCGTCGTGTCGATCAGGGCTGCGTCGTGCAACCGCAAAACCGCATCGGCAGACGCCGTCAGTTTCAGTTCATAGCGAGCCGTTTTCGCAACGTTCAACACGGACTGCACTCGAACGTTGCCTTTCCCTGCCGAAAGCAACGCTTCTTCAACATCCAGTTTCTCGATGTCGACTTCGATCGAATCCGCGGGATTCAAACGGGAGACCAGCGGTGTTTCGGTCTCGCTGTATGTGACGACCATCGCGGTATCCGCGTCCAAACCTTTCTGTGCCGGAATAGGGGTTTGGTCGTAAGGACGCGGTGCACTCGCGTTGTTGGATCGAAGTTGCAAAACGCGATCGTGCATACGCTGCTGCAACACATCCATCTTCTTCGATGTTCCCGCCAAGTTGTTTGTTTCGCCGGGATCTTTGGCGACGTCGTAGATTTCGAACGGATCGGCATGAGACTGGATGTTGTGCCGAACGCCTTTGTAACCATCCAAGAAAATGGCTTGCATTTGTCCGCGACGAGCTCCGCGACGGGCGGGTTCAAAGTCTTGGTAGTTAGGCGTTTTACCACCGTTAAAATATTCCACATACGTGGTGGGAGTCGCCTGCTCACCGCGTTTCAACAACGTCGGCACCAACGAAACCCCATCGGCTCGGGCAGGAATATCGGCTCCTGCCAAATCAGCAAACGTGGTCAACCAATCGTGGAACTGGCTCGGGCTGCGATCGATTCCCGGTGCGACTTGACCAGGCCACCAAGCGAGGGTCGGCACACGAATCCCGCCTTCGTAACAATCGCGTTTCATCCCATCAAAGGGACCGTACGACTGAAATGAGGTCGGCGCGTAATTCACATTGCGAATGTACGACTCACTGTGAGGACCATTGTCACTGGAAAAGACCACCAACGTGTTCTCGTCCAATTCCAAATCGCGAAGCGTTTGCAACAGGTCGCCCATTAAATCATCGAGTCGTCGGACGCTGGTCGCGAATCGCACCTCGGCATCCGTCCAAGCTTGGTTGGCATAGTCCGGGTGCTTGTAGGTGTCGATTGGCCCGACGGTGTTGATCATACGATCGGGCTCGCCGAGCCACTGAACTCCGCCGTCGACACCCTTTCCTTCTGGAAACGGCGAAGCCGGGTACTGGATCGAAGCGTGGGGAGTGTCATAGGACAGAAACATGAAAAATGGTTCGTCCGCCGATTCGGATTGATGGTCAACCAAAAACTGCTTCGCTTTCGCGGTGAACAGGTCAGCCGTGTAGCAGCCTTTCAACTGAGCAGAGATCTCTTTGTCGTTGTGCCACAGTTCGACCGGGTTGGCATGAGCCTCACCGTTGGCGATCGGCCACTTGTCGGCGGGATAGTGATTGTGACCATCGCGGTGGCGAACGTATCCAAAGAACTCGTCAAAGCCGCGTTTGGTCGGATAAGCAGGCCAATTCTCAGCGTTATCGCCGTCACCCTGCAATCCGTACTTCCCGACCAGTGCGGTCGTGTACCCAACCGATTTCAAAACGGAAGCGACCGTTGGCACATCCGGCAGTGCTTTGTCAAACTGATTGTCGCGAATCGCCGCATGACCTTGATGCACGCCCGTCAACAACGACGCGCGACTGGGGGCACACACAGGAGCAGGGCAGTAGTGGTTCCGCATCTGCAAACCTTCCGCTGCCATCGCATCCCAGTGAGGCGTTTGGTGCGTCCGGTCATGCTTGGATTCGTTCTGGTAATAACACCCCAGATCCCCCCAACCAAGGTCGTCATACAAAACAAACAGAATGTTCGGTTGGTCAGATGTCGTGTCCGCGGTTGCTTGATCGGACAAGAAACCATTGGACCAAACCATCAGTCCAACGAGCAAACACTGAAGATGGCGGGAAAGCATGCAATCGGCTCTTCGTCAGGTGGGGAACGTATGGGGGACGCTGATTCTAACTCAAAGCCCTTGCTTCGTCCTTCCCCTTCCCAGAGGTTCTTCGCAATCAGATCAGGTGAATCCGCGGGGGTTTGGCCAACCGCTTGACCCGCATCGCCAAACTCGGATGCAACCAACTCGCACGACGCGCCGCCGGATGCCCCGCCGTGACGCGCCCGAGTGCCGCAGCCATCATGCCCGCCGCTTCCGCTTCCGTCGCTGGCATGCCTTCCGATTGACCACCCGCTTTGACCGCCAACCGGCATGCCACCGCATCTGCGTCCCATTCCGTCAGGTAGGCGACGGCGCTAAGCGTTCCCACCGTCAGCAGCAAACCGCACAGCCCACCGATCGTCGCTCCCCAAGCCTCGTTGGTAAACAACGATCCGACCCAAATTGAGACAAACCATGCCGGAGCAACCGCGGCCATCCGAATGGGCACATGCCACCGACGCACATGAGCGACTTCGTGCATCACCACCATCAACAATTGTCCTCGCGGCAGATCATCGATCACGCGGTCTGACAACAGCAACATCCTCCCGGGCCGAAACAGTCCCGCGACGAGAGCATTGAACAACCGGCCGTTGGTGTTCCAGCGAACGATCCGCATGCGCCCCCAACCAACAGTTCGCACGCCGACTCGTTCCAACCACTGGCTGATCAACTCGCGATCGTCGTCTGCCATCGGTTCCTGCCGAATCACTCGCGCAACCACCCACGGCAAAACGAACGCAATCACAGCAATGCCAACGGCAATTCCAATCCCGATCGCGTTCCCGGTCGCCAGCGGTTGACTCCATTCCGCCAAATCCCCCAGCAACAAGAACATCATGGTCGGAACGATCAACCACACCGGACCGCTGCGAAGACCCGACCAGAGCGACACGAAGTAATTGCGTAGCGATGCGTCAGTGAGTCCCAATCGAACCCCAAACACATGCTCCGCCGACCAAGTCGCGAGCAGAATCGTGATTCCAGGCGTCAACAGCACGATCGATTGCAGCATCATGCTGGATTCCAAAATCGGCTGTTCTCGTGTCCAAGCAGCAAGCGAAAACACGCCCAAGCAAGTCAGCACGACAGGCAATCCAAGCCAACGAAAGACGTCCAGCTGAACTTCCAGCATTCGCGACGCGTCCCGCAAACGCATATGCCCACGGCGAACCTGCAAAACCATCATTCGCGCCGCCGTGTGACACAGAATCGTCCAACCAGCGACCAGAGCCACGCTAGCGATCACCGAACGGAAAGAGGGTTCTGACCAACCAGGTGCCGACCCACAGCACAGGGATACCAATACCAGTAGGAAAACGTAGAACGACAAAATAATTCCTTGTTCATGGAGCACAGCCCCTGGTTGTCATGGAGACCAATCCTCAGCAAACCCAATCTTTCGAACACGGTCAAACGATTCTCATCAAGAATCCTTGGTCGAGACGCTCCGCCTTTCATGTCGTAGCGATTGCGACGGTTGCACGGGCTGGCCATAAAGCAGGTCGGCAGGAAGGGTCGGGTAGAACCTCACGTAGGCGAGTCTCTCTGAGACTCGCAAATGACAGCGTCTCGGAGAGACGCCGCGACGTGATCAAGCCCAATGACTCCCGCTCACGTGCTTAGCAGGCTGGCTCATTAGCAGGCTGGCTCATTAGCAGGCTGGCTCATTAGCGGGCTGGCCCATTAGAGGGCTGGCTCACGCATCCCAACGGCCTGGTTCAACATAGCCAAGGACGTCACCCCTGAAGCAGAAGAACACGGCCCCATTCTGGCCAATGACTGACTTCAACTCAAAAACGTTCCACACTGCACACACGCTCCCTTCCCCGCTGGGGGGCTGCACATAAATCACACACGCAAACGACGGGGCTGCGCACCTCATGGGCAGTCTCTGCCTTGTTCCCAAGCACCGCAGACCGCCCCCCCGAAGACGCACAAAGCAGGCCTATACCACCTTGCAGGACACTACTGGGCAAGTGCTTCCCGCCAACAAGACTGCCGGGTCGAAATGTCGCATCCCCCCAATCATTGGCATTTTCTTTGCCTTCAGCCATTTCTCGTGTGGGTGAGGGATGCAACCCAACAAGCACCAGCGCTCACGCGACAAGATCTTTCGGGAAGGATTCTTCCCTTCTTCACCTTTCGTTTCGAGGTCATCGCTCTATTGCTGATTTCGAAACTCTCACCTAGGGAACTGTCGATGAGCCAGAAGAAACCGAAGCCTTTGGGATTCACATTGGTGGAACTATTAGTCGTCATTGCCATCATCGGAGTCTTAGTTGGCCTGCTCTTGCCAGCGGTCCAATCAGCACGCGAAGCAGCCCGCCGAATGAGTTGTTCCAACAACATGAAACAACTCGGGCTCGCAATGCACAACTACCACGACACGATGGGATCCTTCCCTCTTGGATCCTATAACCTTCGAGAAGCTTGGCCCGCCAGCGGATCGAATTGGCGAGCACTGATTTTGCCATTCATTGAGCAAAACAACATCTATGAACAACTTGAATTCAGCTATTCGTCTCACTTCATGGCGGGTGGTGCCGCGGGTGCCGACGCCCTGAAAGGCAACGAGATCCTCAAGTTTCTCGCCGTGCCAACTTACGCATGCCCTTCATCCGCGATCGAGATGTTTGAGAACGCGCCCGTGTCCAACAACTCCGAAGGTGCGATGAACGTCATGTATGTCGGTATTCAAGGTGCCGCTCGTCCCGTACCAGGGGGCGATCCGAACAAAGGAACCGCAGACCTTGGTCACGGGTGGTCATCCAACAACGGCATGCTCTTCGCCAACGGGAAAATCAAGATGCGCGACGTGGTCGACGGCACCACCAACGCCATCATGATCGCAGAACAATCTGGCTGGGTCGACAAAGTCAACCGCACCTCCAACTACTACGGCGGTTGGATGGGATCACGACACCCACGGCCCGTGGATGGCCCCAGCAGTTGGGACCTCTGGCAAACCGGGACCACGTGCGTCCGCTTCGCACCAAACTCCCAAATTGTGCAAACGGGTGCCACCGATCGCATGTATCGCAACAACACCGTCATCAACTCCATGCACACCGGTGGCATCAATGTCTCAATGGGTGACGCCAGCGTTCAGTTCATCACTGATTCAATTGACTTCTTGCTGCTGAAACAGTTGTGCTGTCGTTACGACGGCGAAGTCACAACATTCCCACAATAGGCCACCGGAACAATCTCCTGGACGAACACGTTCCGTCGATTCCAAAAGCACCATCGGAATCAACTCGCTTTCCAAACATATCCAAGTCAAACCAACCAACGCGCAAGAAAATCCAAACTCATGACACAACGCAATTTGATTTCCAATCCATCCGGGACGCTTTTCGCTGCCGTGGCTCTCCTCATGACCTTTTCAGCCGGATGCAGCGAATCCCCACCGGTGGGAACCGTGGCGGGAACAGTCAGTCTGGACGGCAAACCCTACGACGACGCCGCGGTGATGTTCCTGGATGCCAAAACAGGACAAGCCGCAGGCACCGACATAGCAGATGGCGGTCAATTCACATTCAAAGAACCGATTCCAACGGGAACGTACGACGTCTACCTCGCACCAAGAACAGTTCCGATGGAAGAAGGATCCCCCGAAGCTGTAAAAATTGACGAATCGGTTCCTGAAAAATACTGGAACGAAACAACCACCGATATTGAGGTGGTCGTCAACGAAGGTGAAAATAGCGTGACAATCGAGCTCAAGAAATCATAAGACACTAAGACAGCTCGCTCTCTGCCGAATCCATTCGTGGGATGTTTGCAAGCGATTCGCTCTCAAACACCCACGTTGCGGCTTTGATCCATCGAGAATGGTTGGCCTCGTTCGCGTCGCTGCTGACAACCAACCGTACCAGCGAACCACCATCGTTGCACGCCATGCGGCGTCTATCCAAGCTTGGCTCATGAACTGAAATCTTCTACTCATCGAGTGGTCGCAATCGAACGACGAAATAGCATGAGACTGGCAAGGAAGCAGATCAGTCCAAGCGCACCGGTCGCGACAAACTGCTCCCAAACATCTTTCAAACTAGCGCCTCGAAACACGATGGACTGCGAAAACCCAACGAAGTGCCGAGAGGGGAAGAGGTACGTGATCGGCTGCAACCAATCCGGTTGACTTTCGATGGGTGTGATGGCTCCCGATAGCATTTGCAGGGGGAGAACGGTCAGCAGCACCAACAATGCGAATTGTGCCATCGAACCCGACAACGTTCCTAAAAAGATCCCCATCGCAGTCGCGAAGAACAGGTACAGAGCGATCCCTCCTAGCAACAACATTCGCGAACCGGCAATTGGCACATCCAACAGGGTTTCGACAACCAGAGACAGCGACAGCATCACGGCGAGCAAAACCACGAATCCGTTGGCGCAAACCTTGGACACAGCAATGTCGAACGACGTCAACGGCATGACCAACAAGTGCTCGATCGTTCCGTGCTCTCTTTCACGGATCAACGCTGCGCCGGTCAACACAATGGTCAACAGTGTGACTTGATCGATGATGGCCGTGATAGCTGCAAACCAAGTTGGTTCACCATTGGGATTGAAAGCCTTTCGAACGACTAATTGGGACGGCAGTTCGGTGGAGTCATCCGTCCCACTAACAAACCGATTGACCTCCGCGTTCACAATGTTCTGAATGTAAGTGGCGCCAATATTGGCCTGCATCACAGCCGTCGCATCGATATTGACTTGGATCTCGGGTTGTCGGCCAGCGATCGCATCCGCTTCAAATCCACTTGGGATATTGATCACAAACATCAACCTATCCGCATTCATCAACGGTTCCACTTCATCCGCTGAAATGATCACTGGCTCGTTGAAATAAGGTGGAAAAAATGCGGTCGTGATGCAATGCGAGAGAGTTGTTCGGTCTTCATCCACGATTCCGATCGATGCATGGTGGACTTCTGTCGAAATCCCGGTCGCCTGGCTGTAGACGCTGAACGTCAATGCGAACAACAACAGCGCGATCAGAATCTTGTCATGCCGCAAGCTGCGGAACTCTTTGAACGTCAGCCAGAAAATGTTTCGGATTGTTCGCATGATCGTGTGCCATTTAGACTTCTTGTTTGCGGAGCAGGACAGCACTGACCAGTAGAAACACTGGTGAGAATGCGACGAGCGTCAACAGGTCGGGGGAAAGATCTTGCCACCCCAATCCCTTTGTGAACGCACCGACGCTCATTCGCATGAAGTACGTCGTTGGCCACAACGACCCGATAAGTTGAGCACTGCCACTGAGCGTCGACACAGGTTGCATCATGCCGGAAAACTGCACCGTTGGCATCATCGCAATGATCGCCGTTGCAAACACGGCAGCAACTTGACTGCGTGTGAAACAAGATGTGACCAAACCCAATCCGGTTGTGGCCGTGACATAGAACAACGCACCGAATGTGAGCGTTATCAGACTCCCCTTCAGTGGAACACCAAAGACAAACACTCCCATCCAGGTCAGCAAAGCGAAATTGACCATCGCGATTGCGATATACGGGAATTGTTTTCCAATCAAAAATTCAATGCGAGTGGTTGGCGTGACATAGAAGTTTGTGATCGAACCGAGTTCCTTTTCTTTGGCGACACTCACGGCCATCAAGATTGCCGGAATCAACACCAACAACATCGCCGGCACGCTGGGCACCATCGCATTGATGCTCTCGAAACCTGGGTTGTATTGGTATCGAAGTTCAAGATCGGCGAACGTCAACGAGGGTGTGCTGCCGTATGCCTTCCTCGACAGGCTCTCCAGATAGTTCAGATGAACGCCTTCGGTGTACCCCACGATGGTTTCGGCTCGAAATGGCATCGCGCCATCCACCCAAGCTGATACCTCCGGCGCATCACCGCGCAGTAGTTGCCGGCCGTAGTCGGGCGGGATTTCAATGGCCAACGAAACGTCACCTGAAACCAAACGCGATTGCAATTCCTGATGGTCACGGATCGCTGGCTGCTCGATGAAGTAACGTGACCCACTGAAGCTCTGAATGTATTCGCGACTATGGGGTGACTGATCCAGATCCAGCGCAGCGAACCGAAGGTCTTCGACATCGGTCGTCATTCCGAACCCCAAAACCAGCATCAACAACAGGGAACCCACCAGCGCAAATCCGAGCCGAATGGGATCACGCATGACTTCCAATGTTTCGCGGTAAGAATAGGCAAGCAATCGACGCGGACTGAAAAGACTTTGACGCGTCTGTGCAGGAATTTCCGTGGACGACGCCAGGACAGGTCCCGCCACCGGATTCGCGTTCGTTTCAGACTGCACGTTGCCAGCGAATGTCTCGGAATCGCTTGCTTGGTCCCCAGCATCCCGGATATAGCCCACGAAGGCGCGGTCGAGTGTTTCTTCCCCACGTGCATCGATCAACCGTTGCGGCGAGTCGCACGCAAGAACCTTCCCGGCGTGCATCAATGAAATCCGATCGCACCGCATCGCTTCGTTCATGAAGTGTGTGGAAACGAAGATGGTGACATGATCACGGCGAGCCAGATCGACCAGCAGTCGCCAAAAGCTGTCCCGAGCAACAGGGTCAACACCAGAGGTGGGTTCATCCAGGATCAACATCTCCGGACGATGCAAAATGGCGACTGCCAAAGAAAGTCGTTGCCTCACACCGAGAGGCAATGAACGAGCAGATTGGTCCAGCTCTTCCATCAAACCGAACCGCTGAGCCAGCTCCTTGACACGTGCGGATTTCCCTTCGATCGCGAAAAGGCGAGCATGCAACAGCAAGTTCTGACGAACCGTCAGTTCTTCATACAACGAGAATGCCTGCGACATGTAGCCGACTCGCCGTCGTGTGTTCAGGTTGCGCGCGTCGACGACCTTGCCAAACAGCTCAGCGTTTCCCTCGGAAGCCGGCAGCAAACCGGTCAGCATTTTCATGGTCGTGGTCTTGCCACATCCGTTGGATCCGAGGAACCCAAAGATTTCCCCGCGAGCGATTTCGAAACTGACATGGTCGACTGCGGTGAAGCTACCAAAGCGTCGCGTCAAACCAGTCGCCACGATTGCCGGTGGCCCATCGTTCTGTTCCAGCGGCGGAATCACCAACGGTTCCGAGTCGCCACGTTCCGATTCCGGCAACAACCGAATGAATGCTTCCTCCAACGTCGACACCGAGTCGCCCTTGAGCTGATCGGGTGTGCCTTCTGCCAGAACCTTGCCAGCGTTCATCGCGACCAACCAATCAAACCGGTCGGCCTCTTCCATGTACGCGGTCGAAACACAAACGCTCATCCCTGGACGTTGCTGGCGAATTTCGTCAATCAGATTCCAGAATTGTTCGCGTGATAGAGGGTCGACTCCCGTGGTGGGTTCGTCCAAAATCAACAAGTCGGGATCGTGGATGAGAGCGCAGCACAGCCCAAGTTTCTGCTTCATCCCGCCGGACAACTTTCCCGCCGGTCGATCGTGAAATGGATCCAATCCCGTGGCGTTCAACAGACGATCAATCCGTCGGACTCGCTCGTGTTTTGCTTGGCCGAACAACCGCCCAAAGAAGTGCAGGTTTTCGGACACCGACAATTCGGCATAGAGGTTCTTTCCCAACCCCTGCGGCATGTACGCCACGCGAGGACAAACGGCTCGACGATGATCGGAATCCGACATTGAGCCGCCCAGCACTTCGACCTGACCCGTTTGGATGTGCTTGGCACCTGCGATCAATCCCATCAAAGTCGACTTGCCGACTCCATCCGGACCGATCAGCCCCACCATCTTTCCGGCTGGCAATGTCAACGAAACATCGTCGATCGCAACGGTGTCTCCATAACGATGGGTCAGGGAGTTGATTTTCGTATCCGACAACGCGCCCCCAATTCTAAGAGCCTTCGAATTTCCATCTGCCGCGTTCATGGGGTGTTGACCGATGCTTCTTCAAGCGATTCTTTGTCGAATTCGATCGTTTGGGGAAAGGGTTGATTCAGTCGCTCCGGCCACTCGACTTCGGGATCCAACTTCACATAGGCAACGCCTCGGACGCCCGTCTTCACTTTCTCGATGTGCTTCTTAACGAGCTCTCTTGGGATTTGCACCTTCACACGAAACATCAATTTGTCGCGTTCCTTCATCGTCTCCACTTGCTTGGGTGTGAACTGTGCTTCCGGCGACACGAAGCTCACAGACGCGGGAATTGTGTACTCGGGAGCAAAGTCGAGTGCGATCCTTGCCTCTGCAAAGATCGAAAGTTGTGAGGTGAACTCGGAAGGCAAAAAGATTTCCATGTAGATGTCACTCAGGTCGAGCAAAGTCAAAACCTTGCCCCCAGCCGTGACAACCTCGCCTTCTTCTACGAGTCGATAAAGAACTCGCCCTTCAACCGCGGAATACAAAGTGAAGTCATCGATCTGGGATTGGATACGTTCGATTTCAGCATCCACCGCTTCAATCGCTCGCTGCGAAGTGCGTCGATGTGCTTGCGCGACTTTGAGGATCGCTTTGGCAGATTCAAGCTGACTCTTTCGCGTGTCGTACTCTTCCTGAGAAGCCGCATTTCGCTCCATCAACTTGGCGGTACGCTCCAGGTTTCGATCAGCGAGCAACAAGTCGCTTTCGTAGCGAACGATCTCCGCCTCTGCCTCGGCGAGAGTTTCGATTGCCTCGGCGCGTTCTGCCTTTGCCTTCGCCATCGTGGCTCGCAGTTCCGACGTATCCAATTCCACCAAAGTTTGGCCTGATTTGACCATGTCTCCTTCGTGAACCGTGATCTTGGTGACACGGCCGGCATACTTTGCCGACACATCCACCTGCACCGCTTCGATGCGTCCATTGCCCTGCACTATCCCAGCCGGCAACTCGCTCGCGATTTGGTTGGCTCGTTCGGTTCGCCACCAATACCATCCGCCGCCAACAGCGGAGATTGCGATCAACACTAGAAGAACACGCTTGAACATTTGAGTTGCATTCGGAAACGAGGAGTGATGCCAGCCACCCAAGCAAATCCAAGGCCACCCATGATTTTCCGTCAGGTTGCCCACTCGTCGCACACCCTGAGACATCACTGCACAGTCGACGCACTGACCTACTATTGCATTGGCACGGATGACCATCGCGATTGCGTGATGGTCCCGATCCGCTCTGCGAGAAAAGCTGCTCAGGGCGACGACGTGTCCGGATCCGCACGAATCGTGTCCGTCGACGCACGCATACCGAAATGACAGCACTGTTGATTGGCACGGGAGAAGTCAATTCCGTGATATTTCCGATGACGCGACATTCCGACATAACATCGCACAGATGCCGCAGTGAGCTTGAAAACAGTGCGTTTCAAGCAGTCCTTTCCGCTCGGACGAAATCAATCGACTTCTCGCGTTCCCAGAGTCATGATCGAGTACGTTTTTTCTTGTCCGTGGGTACACGAACTGCGAAAGGAATCTGCGGAAGCCCAAAAGGGTCCTGTGGAAGCAAGACGTCTTCCCACACACAATTGAGTTTGGCGACAGCAAAACACATACAGTGACCTCCGGTCTTTCCTGTCACCTGCGCAACACATTCATGCAATCACGGAGCCTATTTTCGATCGGCGAACGTGTCGGCTGTTCAACCGCCTTCCATCATTTCATTGATATTCATCTAGAACCCAATCATGCGAAACCTCATTGTCTTCGCGTCTCACGAGGGACAAACCGAACAGATCGCCGAAAGAATCCACCAACGTTTGCGAGACCATTCCATGCCGAGCGACGTTTTGGATGTGGTCCATCACACCGCCACCGAAATCCAAGTCGAAGCTTACGATGCTGTGTTGGTTGGATCCCCCATGCATTTCGGTCGCCATGACCCTCGCATTCGATTCTTCATTGAGCACAACCTCGGACTCTTGAACGAAATCCCAACGGCATTCTTCTCCGTGAGCTTGGCGTCAGCCAGCAAGAAACGGAAAGACAGAGCGGAGGCTGAGCGACTGGCCAACGAATTCCTGCAGTCAACCAACTGGAGTCCACCCGTCATGGATTGTTTCGCTGGTGCCCTCAAGTATTCCAAGTACGGTTGGCTGAAGCGTCAGATCATGCACCGAATTGCACAACGTTCTGGGGCGGAAACCGATGTCGATCAGGACTACGATTACACCGACTGGGAACGTGTCGACGAATTCGCCGATCGATTCGCGACCTTGGTGCGAGCTTGCCGGCGCCCGCCAGATCCACGTTCTTGCTTCAGCGAATTCAGGGCACCGGTTCGTGAGTATTCTCTTCGCGGGAGGCGTGCCCGACGACGGACCGCGAATTTGTATCATGTGGTTGCCAACGGCGGTCGTCTACATGGCTGGCTTCCTCGCGGTGGGATGTTTCAGTGCATGAAGTCCCCACTCATCAGCCGCATGAGCGCGAAGAAGGCGGCCTCGAAGGTGATTTTGTCCCGGGCGACGCGAAGATTGTCTCAAGGCGAACCCTTCGTGCCTCGAAAACAACGCGTCGGAAGGTCCCTGCCAAACGTCATGGGCAAGCAACGAAGCCGATTGACCATGGGCGCTAGGTCACGCTGTTGATCTGACTCACTCGGCCCAACGCTGCAACGTTGACGACGGAATGCATGAACCTGCGAAGGCAGCAGTCAGAAATCGGTCAATGTCTTCGGTGCCCAAGCGACTCGCAGAGCGTTCAGCACCGCCACAACATCGATGGCTTCTTGAGCGATCGCACCGGCGACGGGCGGCAAATAGCCTGCCGACGCGATCAGCATCCCAATCACGCTGAGCGACATGCCGCCGACGGCACTCTGAAGAGCAATCCGCCGCATCCGCCGACTGATGTGCATCAACTCGTCCACCCGGGCCAACGACGAATCGAGAATCACCACTCCGGCGGCTTCCGTCGTGACATCGCTGTTTTGACCAAATGCAATGCCAACCGTTGCCGCCATCAGCGCCGGCGCGTCGTTGATGCCATCCCCCACAAATACCGTGGAAGCGTGTTTGGTTTGCTCCGTGACAAACTTGAGTTTGTCCTCGGGACTTTGGTCACCCAAGCACTCGTTGATACCGACCTGCTGACCAAGGTATTCGACTTCGGACGTTCGATCACCAGACAACAAAACGACTCGCTGGATGCCGTGACTGGCATCCAGATGATCGACGAACGAATGGCCTTCAGTTCGAGGTGAATCACGCAGTCGATAGGTCGCAGCATACTCCCCGTCGATCAAAATCACGCATTCCAAGCCTCCCGTCTGTTCGGGCAATCGCTCCGCCCAATCA
>NZ_JBICHO010000222.1:0-3655 GCF_043100905.1 Rhodopirellula sp. JB055
GTGGTCCCGTGGTCCTGTGGTCCTGTGGTCCTGTGGTCCTGTGGTCCTGTGGTCCTGTGGTCCTGTGGTCCTGTGGTCCTGTGGTCCTGTGGTCCTGTGGTCCTGAGGCCCTGAGGCCCTGAGGCCCTGTGCCCCTGTGCCCCTGTGCCCCTGCACCACTTTCCACCTCTCTGCGTCGATCTGTCCCGATTCATTTGGCAAGGGTGTCGTGGGGTGCCCCTTGTGTCGAATCCCAATGCCGTCGAAACTACTCCATCCCGCGGCGGAGATTGCTTTGCCGTTGGGACGCGGACGTTTTTCCTTCCCGTTTCTCTCGCATTCCTGCTTCCTTTCATGACTCCTGCCGAAATTCGCCAAGAAATCATCGATATCCTCGACGACATTTCTCCTGATGAGGACCTCGACAACCTGGACGACCAAAAGGCGTTTCGCGAGCAATTGGAACTGGATTCGATGGACTTTTTGGACATCGTGATGGAACTTCGCAAGCGTCACCGCGTGCAAATTCCAGAGGAAGATTACGGTCATCTCGCCAGCATGCATTCCACGGTCACATACCTGGAACCCAAAATGAAGGATCTTTAGGAACAGCGGAAAGAACCACAGGGCCACAGAACCACAGGGTGTGCCTGCTCTTGGTCGTGCCTGTGGTTCTGTGACACTGTGCCTCTTTCCACTTTCGCTGTATGTACGACACCATCATCATCGGCGCGGGGATGAGCGGGTTGGCCGCTGGCATTCGGCTGGCCCACTTTGACCAACGCGTTTGCATTCTCGAGAAGCATTACACGATCGGTGGTCTCAATTCGTTCTATCGGATGGGCGGTCGTGACTACGACGTGGGGCTGCATGCGATGACCAACTTCGCTCGCAAGGGCGACAAGAAAGGTCCGCTGGCGAAGCTGATTCGGCAACTGCGGTTTGGTTGGGAAGATTTCAAGCTCGCGGAGCAAAACGGATCCTCGATTCGTTTTCCTGGCGTGGAGTTGGATTTCAACAACGACATCGCGATGCTGGAGAGCGAAATCAAGTCTCGCTTTCCCGATCAGATTGACGGGTTCCGCAGCCTGTGTGGATCGTTGCTCGATTACAGCGACATGGACGGGGACGCTCCTGAGTTCATGCGTTCGGCTCGCGAGGTCATGGCGGAACATTTGTCTGATCCGTTGTTGATCGAAATGCTGTTGTGCCCGCTGATGTGGTACGGCAACGCTCGCGAAAATGACATGGATTTCGGCCAGTTTTGCATCATGTTCCGGGCCTGCTACTTGGAAGGCTTCGGGCGTCCCTACAAAGGTGTGCGAGTCATCCTGAAGAACTTGGTTCGCAAGTTCCGCGGGCTGGGCGGCGAGTTGAAACTGCGCAGCGGCGTGGCCAAGATTCATGTCGAAGACGGCCAAGCGATCGGCGTTGTGCTGGATGACGGTACCGAACTGCAAGCCAAGCGGATTCTGTCGTCGGCAGGCACGGTGGAAACGATGCGGATGTGCGACGACATCACCGAACCCGATGTCGCCAAGGCCGGCAAGCTTTCCTTCATCGAGTCGATCAGTGTGCTCGATTGCAAGCCGAAAGAGTTGGGGTTTGATCGCACGATCGTGTTCTACAATGACTCGCCGAATTTCCATTGGGAACGGCCGGAGGATTCGCTGTGTGACGCGCGGACGGGAGTCATCTGCAGTCCGAACAATTACATCTACGACGCGGAAGAAGGCGAGTTGCCCGACGGGGTGGTGCGGATCACCACGCTCGCCAATCACGATCGATGGTCGGGTTTGCCTGAGGAAAAGTATCGCGCGGAAAAGGTGACTCAGTACGATGAAGCGGTCGCGTCGGCGGTGCGGTTCATGCCCGATTTCCGATCGCGAGTGATCGACACCGACGTCTTCACGCCCAAGACGATTCGTCGTTTCACTTGGCATGACAACGGCGCAGTCTACGGTGCGCCAGACAAGCAGCTCGACGGCACCACTCACCTGCCCAATGTGTTCCTGTGTGGCACCGACCAGGGGTTTGTCGGAATCGTGGGGGCCATTGTCAGTGGCATCAGCATGGCGAACCGGCATTGCCTTCAGGTTTGACGGTTGAGAGTGATGTTGCGTCCTTGGATGCGGTTTTTGGTTGCAGGCCATCCGTTGAGGTCGCGCCGGCATTGACAATTGAGCGTTGGGGCAGCAGGCTTTCGGTCGCAAATGCTTCTTGATACCCGTGATTTCGGGGTCTTTGTCCTGACGAGGTTGGAATGCCCAGCGAAACTGCCGCGATTGTTTACACGCACACCGATGAAGCCCCCGCCCTGGCCACTCGTTCGTTGCTGCCGATCTTGAGAGCGTTCACCAGCGGCAGTGGCTTGTCGTTTGAGACCAAGGACATTTCCTTGGCTGGTCGGATTTTGGCCGGGTTCGCCGATCGTTTGCCAGCGGACCAGCGGGTTCCAGATGCGTTGGCTGAACTCGGCGAATTGGTCACTCAGCCGCAAGCCAATGTGATCAAGTTGCCCAACATCAGCGCCTCGATCCCGCAATTGGTCGAAGCGATCACGGAGCTGCAGTCGCAAGGGTACGCGATCCCCGATTTTCCTCAGGATCCACAAACGGACGAAGAAAAATCGGTGCGTGCGACCTACGCCAAAGTGCTGGGGAGTGCCGTCAATCCGGTTCTGCGGGAAGGGAACTCGGATCGTCGCGTCGCCGCGCCGGTCAAAGCCTACGCTCAGAAGAACCCGCACTCGATGGGCGATTGGACCGCCGAATCAAAGTCACACGTGGCTCACATGAGCGAGGGTGATTTCTATGGCAGTGAAAAATCGGTGGTCATGGACTCCGACGATTCTTTGCGCATTGAACATGTTGATTCAGCGGGCAACGTCACAGTTCTCCGAGACGGTCTGGCAGTGATCGCGGGCGAGATTGTTGATTCGGCTCGTCTGAGTGCTCGGCAGTTGCGAGCCTTTTACGCCGAACAAATCGCGGATGCGAAGTCCAGCGGCGTGCTGTTTTCGCTGCACCTGAAAGCCACGATGATGAAGGTCAGTGACCCGATTCTGTTTGGGCACTGCGTCAGCGTCATGTTCGACCGCTTGTTCCAAGAACATGGCGACGTGTTGACCGCTGCCGGTGTCGATCCGGATCAAGGCTTGGCGTCGGTGTTTGCGAAAGTTCAGGACCTACCAGCGGATCAGCGGGCATTGGTCGAGGGCACTTTGGTCGAAATCCAATCCGGGTTGCCTGACATCGCGATGGTCGATTCGGACAAGGGAATCACCAATTTGCACGTGCCGAGCGACGTGATCATCGACGCTTCGATGCCCGCAGCGATTCGCGCGGGTGGCAAAATGTGGGGGCCCGATGGCAAGTTGCACGACATGAAAGCCGTCATCCCCGATCGTTGCTACGCCGGCGTTTATCAAGCCACCATAGAAGATTGCATTGCCAATGGAAAGTTCGACGTCACCAAGATGGGCAGCGTCTCGAACGTTGGCTTGATGGCAAAGAAAGCGGAAGAATACGGTTCGCACGACAAAACATTCCGCGTTCCCGCCGACGGTCAGGTTCGCGTGGTCAATTCGGCTGGCAAGGAACTGATGAGCCACGATGTCGAAGCGGGCGACATCTGGCGTGCTTGCCAAACCAAGGACGTCGCTGTGAAGGACTGG
>NZ_JBICHO010000223.1:0-16450 GCF_043100905.1 Rhodopirellula sp. JB055
CCCCCAACGGGACAATGGTTGAAATGCCAGCAGGCAGAACCAACCCTTTTACTGAAAGAGAAGTTGAGATTGCGGAAGCACTCATTGCGAAGTTCATAAAACAGTGCGAATCGATGAAGCGTGGTTCGGCTTCTATAATTCAGGCGACTTCGGTGCGGACCTGATGCACTACAACCCACACAAGACGTTCTCAGGACCTCACGGCGGTGGTGGGCCAGGTGCGGGACCGATTTGTGTTCGTGACTTCTTGGCCAAGTACTTGCCTGGTCCAGTAGTGACTCGCGTTGAAAACGAAGACGCGAGCGACGACGATGATCGCTACACCTATCATTTGACTTCGCCATCGGACGACTCCATCGGACGTGTGCGGAGCTTCTTTGGTAACACGGGGGTGTTGGTGCGAGCCTACATCTACCTGCGGACGTACGGTGGCGACGGTTTACGTCATGTCAGCGAAGACGCCGTGCTCGGTGCAAACTACTTGCTCAGCAAGGTCCAGCATTTCCTCGATGTGCCGCATGGCAATCGTTGCATGCACGAGTTCGTGGCCTCGGCATCGCGTTTGAAAAAAGAAAAGCACTTGTCCGCGATGGACATTGCCAAGCGAATTCTGGATTACGGGTTCCACGCGCCCACGGTTTACTTCCCGTTGGTGGTGGACGAAGCCGTGATGGTGGAACCGACCGAAACGGAGAGCAAGCAAACCTTGGATGCGTTCGTGGAAGCTCTCTTCCGAATCACGGAAGAAGGCGAAGAGCTGATCCACGACGCTCCGCATTCGACGCGAATCAGTCGTCCCGATGATGTGACGGCAGCTCGGCGTCCAGTCTTGAAATGGACCGACACGGCGGGTGAATCGGCGACGTGAGCGGTGTTCCCTCCGTTCATGGCCGGCTGATCGAGCTGACGCTGCACGATGCGGCGGCGAACATGGCGATCGACGAGGCGTTGCTCAACAGCGTTGCCGCAGGCGCACCTCCAACGCTGCGTTTTTATGGCTGGAAACGGCCGACGTTGTCGCTGGGGTACTTTCAACCGCTGGGCGAAGCGGAGGCTTGGGCGGAGCAAACCGGCGTCGCCCTGGGAGCGGACGGCGAGGTGGATCTGGTTCGCCGGTCCACAGGCGGCGGCGCGATTCTGCATCACGCGGAGCTGACGCTGTCATTGACCATGCCGATGAACGTGTCGGACACGGGGGCTCGGGAAGCAACGTATCGCAACGTGCACGAAGCGATCGCGGACGAGCTCAAGTTTTTGGGGGTCGACGCGAAACCGTTTCGAACTTTGGGGACGAGCGCGGTTTCGCGAATGGAAGCCGATGCGGCGGTGTCTGCCAAGGCGGACAAACGTTTCGAGCCCTTCCTGTGCTTTCAACGCCGTACCGACGAGGACTTGATCGTCAACGGCTACAAGGTGCTTGGCAGTGCCCAGCGAAGAACGAAAGGAGCGTTGTTGCAGCACGGCAGTTTGCTGTGGAGTGTTTCGCCTCACGCGGAAGTGTTGCCCGGCATGCAACAGTTGTCGGGACGGTCGCTGGACTTACGGGCATTTGTTCGCGGTTTGCAGCAGCGATTGGCGACCATCTTTGGGGTGGATTGGCAGGCTGGATCGCTGGAGTCGACGGAGCTGGAAGCTGCCGAACAAATTGTGACACAGCGATACGGCAATCCGGACTGGACTGCGAAAAGATAGCAGTGGGGGAACGGGACTTCGCACAGCGGGGGCGGAGATCGTTACACTGCAGGCATCCCTTTCTGCAAATGCTCCGCATCGAAGGCATCTCATGGCGATTCAATTCAATTGTTCTTCGTGCAACGCTGTGTTGCGAGTGGGGGACGAATCCGCAGGCAAGTCGGCGCGTTGTCCCACGTGTCAAAGCATTCAGCCCATTCCCGGACCGTCGGCTCCCACGCCCAGCGACGATCCGTTTGGTGCATTCAAATCCGAGTTCAACGAACCGCCTCAGGCTCCGTCGGCCAATCCCTACGCTTCGCCGGTAACGTCCCACGCTTCGGCTAGTGTTGCGACAGGTGGTTATCACCCGACAACGACTGATTTTGGTGAGGTCTTTGCTCACTCGTGGCAGGCGTTCAAACGCAACGTGGGTGTCTTGGTAGGAGCGACTGTCGTAGTTGGTGCGGTCTCCATCTTCTTCAACATCGTCACCTCGATTTTGGACTCGGCAGCGAATAACAACAATCGCATGGAGTTTGCGTTGTTGTCGCTGGGCTTGAGTTTGCTGGGGAGCTGCGTCAACACGTTCATTGGAATCGGAATGGCGCGAATTTGTTTGGCCACGGCTCGTTTTCAGCCTGCCGAACTTGGCACGCTTTTCAGCGGTGGTGACAAGTTGTTGGCGGTGGTGGGCGGCACGATTCTGTATATGATCGGTGCGATATTTGGCATTCTGTTGCTGATCCTTCCCGGGATGATCTTTCTGCTTTTGTTGTGGCCCTACTATTACTTCATCGTCGACCGGCAATGCGGCGTGTTCGAGTCCTTCTCGAAAGCCTTTGAGGTGGGCAAATTGAATTGGGTAACTTCATTCGTTTTGGGGATAGCCACCATCGTGATCTTCATCGCAGGAGCGTTAGCGCTGTTGGTTGGTCTTTTGTTTGCTGCCCCATTCATCGGTGTGATGTTCGCGACAACGTACGTGATGATGAAAGGGGAACGTCCCGGCCAACCAGGGATTCCGCAACCCGGTGCACCGCAGGCGGCGTTTTAAGCCCCTGCAGTTGGTTCAGGTACTTTGGTTCAGAAGCCTAAGTGGCGAGATGCCTTCGCCGAGTTTGGGGGCTGTGCGAATTGCTTTGTGAACGAACGTTTGAGCGGTTTGCACCGCGCTGTGCAAGTTCTCATCTTGGGCAAGGTTCGCCGTGATCGCCGCGGACAGCACGCACCCGCTGCCGTGCGTCCGGTTGGATTTCAGTCGTGGTGAACGCAGCCATTGAACGCCGCTGGCGTCGGCCAAACAGTCGACCGATTCATCGCCCAAGTGAGATTTGATCAAGACCGCTTTGGGGCCTAGTGAAAGCAATTTCGAAGCGACATGGACGAGGTCCTCTTCGGTGCGGACCGTGTGGTCGACCAACCGTTCGGCTTCAAACGAGTTGGGTGTCACCAGATCCGCGAGCGGAAACAATCGCTCGATCAGTTTTTCGATGGCATCATCGTCGATGATGGCGTGTCCGTGTTTGCTGATCATGACCGGGTCGATCACCACCGGGCAGGAAGCCTCATCCAGGCAGGCCGCGACCGTTTCGATCATCTCAGCGTTACCCAGTGCGCCCGTTTTAATCGCTGCCACAGGCAGATCGCTGGCGACGCTGGTCCATTGTGAGCGCACAAAATCAGCCGGGAGCATTTTCAGGCCTTGCACGCCCAGCGTGTTTTGTGCGGTGAGCAGTGTCACCACGCTGCAGCCATACACTCCCAGCGTGTGAAATGTTTTCAGGTCGGCTTGCAATCCCGCTCCGCCGGACGGATCCGAGCCAGCGATCGTGAGAGCAACTGGCGCGGCAGGGATCATCGGGCGATCATTGGTTGGCGTATTGGAGACGCGGGTCGTCGAGACCCAAGCGTTTCATTTTCTTGTAGAGCGTTGTTCGATTGATTTCAAGCTCGTCCGCAGTGGCGGCTCGGTTCCAATTGTGGCGACGAAGCGAGTGCAGAATGATTTCCCGCTCGGGACCTTCGAGAGCTTCCCGCAGACTGCAACCATCCAAGGTCGCTGGGTTGAAGGAGGACGGGCCACTCGATGCGGTCACACCCGGTGATTGTCCGACGCTGCCGATCGAGGCATGTTGGTTGGCGGATGTGCCGAGCACGTCGGGCGGCAAGTCATCTTTGGTGAGCACACGGTCCGTGGCCAACAAAACAGCTCGTTCCACCACGTTTTCAAGTTGACGAACGTTGCCGGGCCAAGCATAGGATTGCAGGCACTTCATCGCTTCGCGGTCAAAACCATCGACCTCTCGGCCGGCGGTCTCGGCGGCCTCACGAAGAAAGTGATCGACCAGCAGCGGAATGTCGCCGGTTCGCTCGCGGAGCGACGGCAAGACAATGTTCACGACGTTGATTCGGTAGTACAAATCTTGCCGGAATGATCCATCCACGACCGCTTTGTCCAGGTTTTCGTTGGTTGCCAAGATGACTCGGGTGTCGACGCTGCGAGTTTCCATGCCGCCAAGCGGTTCAAACTGGAGTTCCTGCAGGACCCGAAGCAGTTTGACTTGCATGGCGGGCGTGGCCGTCGCGATTTCATCCAGGAACAACGTTCCTCCGTCGGCAAGTTCAAATTTGCCTCGTCGGTCCGTGTTGGCACCGGTGTAGGCCCCGGCGACGTGACCGAACAATTCACTTTCTAGCAGTGTGTCAGGCAAGGCTCCGCAGGCGACTTCCACAAAGGGTCCGCTGCGTCGGCTGCAACGATTATGGATCGCGCGAGCGATCATGCTTTTGCCGGTGCCGTTTTCACCCGTGATCAAAATCGATGCTTTGGCATCTGCGACGCTGTCGATGACATCGAAGATTTTCATCATTCGATAGTCATGGCTGAGGATGTTTTCGAGGCCGCTGCGTTGGTCGAGTTGCCGACGCAGGGTTTCGTTTTCGGCTTCGATCTGTCGCTGGTTCATGGCGCGATCGATGGCGAGCAGCAATTCGTCGTCGATGACCGGCTTGGTCAACAGATCCACTGCCCCGGCGCGGACGGCTTCCACCGCCGTGTTGGGTGTTGCGTAGCCAGTCATGACCAAGACCGGAGTCTCGCTATGGTGGCGTTTGATGTCCTTCACCAATGCCATCCCGTCGTCACCACCCAATCGCAAGTCGGTGATCACCAGTTCGAACGCGTGTTGTTTGAGTTGTTGGCGAGCGTGTTCAAGGGTGCCAGCCAAGTGGATTTCGAATCCTTCTTCGGCTAGCCATTCACCCAGCGAGGTTGCCAAGTGTTGGTCGTCGTCGACAAGTAGGATCGAAGCAGCGGGCATCATGGTGCGATTCCGAAGCAGGGTGTTTCGTGAGGTTGACTCCTTTTCCTAGGTCACGATTGACGATGAGGCAAAAAAGAACAGGTGTTGCTTTCGGGCTGCATGCGGGGCGTTTGCCCCGGTTCAATCTCAGGGAGCGGTGAAGTAATTGGCCAAAGGGCTGCGATTGAGCGACCCTTCGCCGGTGCGACGACTGACTTTGCCGCTGTAGATGCGAAGTTCCGCCTCGGTGGACTTTTGGGAATCTGTTTCAGTTGCATCGATTGCAGCGGTCATGCGGTTCGCGGTGTTCTCTGAAGGCAACATTCGTCCGATGCGGTTGGTGGTACCATTGGCGACAGCGGTTGCCTTGGGTTGAGTTTGCCCGACAGGGGAAGGTTGAGTGCGTTTGGCGATCGAGGCGGGCGACTGAGACGGTTTCTTGGCGACACCAGGACGGTAGTTGGTTTCGATTTCTTCGGTCGTTTGGAGCAGTGCCTGGGTGGCTTCGTCGTTCAGGTCGAGGTCGACGACCAGTTCGGTGTTCGCCGTCTCGGTTGCTGCGTTTTCTTTGGGTTCCAGTTCGCCTCGCAGGACACGAACGTCGCGAGGGGCGGAGATGCCAAGTCGAACTTGGTTGTTCCGGACTTTGATGACGGTGATCTTGATGTTGTCGCCGATCACGATTTGTTCGTCGATTTTTCGAGTGAGAACCAACATGGCAGTTTCCTTTGCCCCAGAAGAGAGTCGTTTGTGAAGATCGGATCGATGTGACCCGCGGTTGTGATGGGGGACTAATGCAAGGGTAATGCCAAACGAAATCTGGGAATCGGAAAGTCGATCGTAAGTGGTTTGTTGGAAGGAGTTTGCGTTTTCTGGTGCGGGATTGGTTTTCGGTGGGCTGCAAAAAGTACCAGTAGGTGTTACAAGCCGAGGTCAAGAATTACAAACCGGTCTGGACGCCCCCCACTGCGGTCGACTATTCCCTGTTCTAGGCACGAATTCGATGCCCAAATTGAATTGGATGGGTCCCGCGATGCTTTCTTTCTCTGCCCCGATAGGTCACTTGCCGACTTCCGTTCGGCCGAGGTTGCCGCTTGCGCGGGGATGGAAGTCCTGGATCAGTGGATTGATATGGGGGCTCACCGTTTTGCTCGTTCTTCTGAGCGGTGGTTCGGTCACGGCACAGAAGATTGAGTTGCCCAACTTCACGCTCACCACCAAGATTTACTTCGCAGGTGAGCGGAAGCCGAACTCGGTTCACAAAAACATTTTCCACGAGGGTGTGATCTACAGCGTGCCGGAGTCGGATCCACGGTTCCTGACCGTGTTTGATTTGAATCAGTCGGTGATTGTGTTGTTGGACCGCCAAACGAAGACACGTTGTTCCGTGCCGATGGACTTGTTGACGCAAGCGGCCGCTCGCGCAGACGCGATGGTCACCGACCCCGAGCAACGGGAAAGTTTGGGGATGAATGCCAAAGTTCGATCTCTGGGCAATCATCGCTATGAGATGACTTATCCAGGCGTTCGCTATGAAGTGGAGGGCGTCGTGCCACCGTCGCCAGCAATGGCGATTGCCAACGCGCAGTTGGTGGATTGGGCCTGTCGTTTGAACATCGCTCGTCCTCGTGGTTTGCCACCGTTTGGTCGGATGCGACTGAACGATGAACTGTGGAAGCAATCGCTGATTGGCGTGAAGACAAAATTGACGATTGACCGACAGGGTGCCAATGGCGAACCGGTCATGAAAGCAAACCTGAACATCGAATCGACTTGGACCGATGGCATCGACGACGCTGCTCAGCGTCAGATTGACCAGGCCATGGGTTACCGGGTCGTGTACAAACAAGTGGACTGGAAAGAGTTCGCTGACTGAGTTGCCTGCGTTGTGATCGCTTCGGCAATGTTCGCCATCGAGGGGGAAACCTTTTTGTGGTGGCGTTTCTTTGAGTTGTCCTACGTCGTTGTCTGATTTTTTCTTTTTTACCTCGATGAAAGTCCCACGTCTCGTGAATCCAGTGATCGGAGCAGGCATCGCTGTGACGTTCAAGTTGTTTCGGCTCACGTTTCGCATACGTGTTCGCAACGACCAACGTGATCGCCTGGTGCAACGAACTGGAAAGCAGTACGCGCTCGCGATTCTGCATGCTCATCAGTTGGCAGCCTTGTCGTTGTCGGCTCCAAAAGTGGGAGCGATGGTTTCTCGTTCCCGAGACGGTGATTTGCTGATGCCATTGCTTCGCGGCAATGGTTGCGTGCCAATCCGCGGGAGCAGCGGCGTGGGAGAAAAGGGTGGCGCGACCGCACTGACCAAAATGATTCGCCACGTGAAGAACGGCAATCCAAGTGTGATTGCTGTGGATGGGCCTCGCGGGCCGCGTGGTGTCGTGCAAAAGGGCATCGCCATGGTGGCGATCAAAGCCGACGTACCGATCATTCCCGTGGTCCTGATTCCGCGTCGACGCTGGATCCTGACCAAAGCATGGGATCGAATGCAGATTCTGCTGCCATTCACTCGAGTGGACGCCTTGTTTGGCGATCCGATCTTTCCGGCTCCCGGTGACTCCATCGACGACTTGCGAGAGAAAGTTGCGGAGTCCCTGCGAGTCATGGAACTCCGGATGGATCCTGAAGAAGCCCAGCGTTGTGATCGTTTGTGCAGTAAGGTTGCTGGCAGCCGTCGCAGCAAGAACCGGCAAGCCCCTTCTGCCTCTGGGACAATCGAGACGCTTCGGGACGCTGAAAATCGCGTTTCCGACATGAGCGAACGAACGGCGGCGTAGCAGGCAACGGCTCGCTTCGCTCGACCCTCCCGGTGCGATCTGAGAATCGAATTGGCATCCGCAATCAGAGTGTCAATGGTGACGGCTTGTCGACTCAGTTCTCAACAACGTTTCAACCCACGTAGGATGGGCACTCTTGCCCGTCAGAGTCGGCCAAAACCACCCATCACAACCCGAAGCGTGAGTTTTGAAGTTGCGCTTTTGCGTGAGGCATTGGTTTTTCATAACCCGACGCGTCAGCGAGGCGAAGTCAACATCGTTTTTCCCTCGCTGACGCTTCAGGTTTTGAGAAAAACGCAACTTCAAAATGCGTGAGCGAGGGACTTCCCCTTCTCTCACGACGGCCCCATCCGGGGCGAAACCCAGACGCCAGTCACCGTTTATATTTCGAATCTCCCCAGAGGGAGGGTGATGATAAGCGTCGAGCGAAACGAACCTTGAAATCGGGACAGGACATGCCGGATCGGCAGGCGTCTTGGCGAAACGAGGTGGATGCTTAGAATCTGGGCTCTCGATCGCAACCCGATCGTCTTCTGAAATTCCTCTTCACCAGGCAGTGTCATCGTGGCTGAGCTCGCTCATCACAATTTGGATATCAAACGCGTCGCGATCTTGTTCGCTGGCGGCCCCGCTCCCGCCGCCAACGCGGTCATCAGTACCGCCGCGTTTTCCTTCCTGGAAGAAGGTGCTCAGGTCTTTGGCATCAAACACGGTTACAGCCGTTTGGCGGAGTACACCGCAGCGGGGCCGTTGCAGGAAGGCACCGACTACATCCGGTTCACGCACGATTCGCTGACCCATGCTCGCAGCAGCCGTGGGATCATGATCGGAACGGCTCGCACCAACCCTGGCAAACACGTCAGCAGCCCCGAGCATCTGAAAGATGCCGAGTTGGTTGCACCGCTTCGCCGCGTGTACGAAGGGCTGTGTTCGTTGGAAGTCGACGCGTTGATTTCGATCGGCGGCGACGACACGCTGAAAACCGCAAACAAGCTGAAGATGTTCCAGGACAATTTGCCTGGCGAGGCGCGTCGATTCCCAGTGGTTCACTTGCCCAAAACGATCGACAACGATTACTCGGGAATCGACTTCACGTTTGGTTTCTTCACCGCCGTTGAAACCTTGGCCGAAGAAATTCGCAACTTGAACTACGATGCTGCCGCTGGACGTGCGTATTTCTTGTGCGAAGCGATGGGCCGCAGTGCGGGGTGGTTGGCATACGGTGCCGCGATTGCTGGGGAAGCCAGCATGGTGCTGAGCGTCGAAGACATCACCGGTGCCCTGGCGGACGAAGAAGTCGTCAATCAGGAAACCGGCGAGACTCGCAAGATCATGGCGATGGATCGAGTGATCGATCGAATGGTCGACATGATGTTGGCTCGCGAACGCGAAGGACGCCAATACGGCACCATCGTGATCGCCGAAGGGATGGCTGAGTACTTGCCCGCGAAGTACCTCGAAGGTGTCACTCGCGACGACCACGGCCACATCAATATCTCGTTGGTGAACCTCTCGGCAGTCATGTCTCGTTTGTTGGCCGCTCGCTACAACGAACGCACCGGTCGGACTCGCAAGGTGAACGGCTTGCAGATGGGATACGAATCTCGTTGTGCACCACCTCACGCCTACGATGTGATGTTGGGATCACAGCTCGGCGTCGGTGCTTACCGGGCACTCGTGGAAGAAAAACTCAACGGGGTGATGGTTTCCGTTTCGGGCCAATTTGATCTGCACTTTGTACCGTTTGAAGAATTGGTCGACCCGCAAACGTTGGTCACCAAGGTTCGTTTCATCGAGCAGAAATCGGACTTCCACCGCTTGGCACGGTTCCTGGAAACCTGCGTCGACAACTGATCGGTGCCTGACCGGAGGGCTCACGGGCCGTCCATTTGGTGAGCGGCTTAGGATTCGCCTCGGTTCCAACGCCACAGAACCGGGGCTTCCGCTGGGCTGTCAAAAGGTTGGTGTTGACACCGCTTTGGACTGCGCAGGTTTTGTTCCTCGACTTCGCCCCAACGGGGCGGGTGTCGAAATCTCCGTAACGAAACCCCAGGCGATCCCTTTTGAAGTTGCGCTTTTCTCAAAACCCGAAGCGTCAGCGAGGGAAAAACGACGTTGACTTCGCCTCGCTGACGCGTCGGGTTATGAAAAAACAATGCCTCACGCAAAAACGCAACTTCAAAAGCGATGCCTGGGGCTCTCTTAGAGCTTGCGGATTTTCGGGGGCAAATGACTGACGGAGGTCAGTTCCGGACGTTGTCTGGCATGGCAACGCTGGGGTGCCGACCGCTTTTGCGTTGGCATCCCGGACAAAAGAACGTTGCTCGTTGAGCTTGGACGATGCGGCGGATCACGCCATCCTCGCATCGTGGGCAAGCCAAGTTTTCACGATCGTAGACCCGGTGCATGTTTTGGTAGTTGCCGGGATCATTCAGTGCATTGCGATAAGTCCCATCGCTCAGCGTGCTGCCTTCATGGTCGATGGCGTCTTGCAGGACCAGCGTGATCGCGGGATGGATGCGTTCCCATTGCGGTTTGGTCAGTCGGTCGCAGCGTGTGCGGGGATCCACACCTGCTAAGAACAGAATCTCTGCCGCGTACAGGTTGCCAATTCCGGCGACGGCGGATTGATCCAACAGAGCGACTTTGATGGGCCGCCGAGAGGCCGCTAGGTTCTGACGCAATTCCTCGGCGGTGATCGACATCGCGTCCGGTCCCAATCGAGAATCGATTTTTTCACGGTAGTCCTGTTCGCTCATCCAGCGAATGGTGCCCAGGCCGCGGCGATCCCAAAGCAGCAATTCAGTCGGGATATCATGAGGTGGAGTTGTTGGCGGACTGGACAGCGGGCGAAACAGGATCCGTAATCGCAAATGGTCTGGATCCGGCGGATCGGCCAGCAAAACCAACCCCGTCATTCGAGGTTCGATGACCAATCGCGACCGATCGTCAAAGCACAGCATCACTCGTTTGCCGCGACGTTGGATGGCCGTGACGGCACGCCCTCGTAGCCGACGGTGGAGGGTGCGAACCGAGGGTTCGATCGTGATCGGTCGGCAATGACACGGCGGGACCTCAACCCGCTCAATTTCTCGCCCGATGATCGGGGCAATTCCACGGCACATCGTTTCGACTTCCGGCAACTCCGGCATGAGGTTTCCTATGGAGTGTGAATGAGTTTCACGCCGAGTTGCACGGGCAGGTTTCGAGCTGACTCGTCTGGCGTTCGGGATTGGGATTGCGTTATTGAAAGGGCATGCACGCGAATCATCTTCGTCTGAATCAAGCGGATTCTGCCGAATCGGCTCCCCAGAATACCAACCTGCTCGGTTTGGATGCCGTGCGGGCGTGGGCGGCCATTGGCGTTGTGGTGCTGCATGCCTGCGTGCCGTATTCCAGTCCTGGCATGCCGGGGCTCATTTGGGCCACAACCGATACGCCACACTTGGGGCTGACCACGCTGATGTGGGCGATCGAGATTGTCATCATGCCGATCTTTTTGGTGATGGCTGGGTTCCTGGCCGTTCGCAGCATGGCGTCGCGAGGTCCACTGGCGACGCTGAAATCCAGAACGCGGCGTTTGGGTTGGCCTCTCGTTTTCGCGGTTCTGTTCTTGCTTCCGTTCGATTTCTACGCCTGGTTGTTGGGGTGGTTGGCGGACGGTTTGATCACGCCGCGCCAAATGCGATCATTGAAATTTGCGGAGGGACAGGATGAACATCTTTGGGGTTTATCGCATTTGTGGTTCCTGCAGTACTTGATCCTTTACATCGCGGTCTTGGCCGGAGGGTGGCATTGGTTGCAGCGGGTGGAACCGACACGTGCTTTGCGTGTTGGCATGCCATTGGTTTTCGCGGTCGGTGTGGCAGTCTTGTGTGCGCACCCTGAAGTCGTTTGGGGATTCCAACACGCGTTTTTGCCGGTGCCATCAAAGTGGCTTTACAGCGGTTGTGCGTTCGCGATGGGCGTGTTGATCGCTCAGGCCGATCCTGACTTGCAAGGTTTGACTCGGTTGGCGGGTCGGGCGTTGTTCCCCAGTGCGATGGTTTGTGTCGCTGCGACGATGCTTGGGATTTGGACGTTGGAACAGTCCGCCCTCAGTGACACCGCGCAAGCTTCCGCTTTCCCGGTCGCGATCAGTTCATCGACCTGGCTTTGTTTGGCAGTGTTGACCGTCGTGAGTGCCACGGGCATGGCGTTGTCATTGATCGGATTGGCGTGCCGATGGGTGAAGCGATTGGATCCGGTCACTCAACAATTGGCGGCGGCTTCCTTCGCGATTTACTTGGTACATCATCCCGTGTTGGTGCTGGCTCACGTCGCGGCCAAACATGGTATGCCTGCGGCTTCGCCGGTGCTGAAGATGTCTCTGTCAACGTTCATTGCGGTTTGCGTTCCGGTAGGCATGCACTTTGTGTTTCTTTGCACGAAAGCTCGTCGATTGTCCAAGCAGACCGAGCGAATCAGTCAGGAAGGCCCTTCGATTCTGGCGATGCCCACGACCTCCGACGCATCGCAATCCGAGCAACGATTGGCCGGGTAGCGGGCCTCTACGAGAGTTCGGCCACCGCATCGGCGAGGCGTTCGTATTGTTCCAGCGTGTTGTAGGCTTGCGCCGAGATTCGCAGGCAGACGTTCGCGGTGTCGAACCGGAACACGGGTAGTTCGAAGTGATGTTTGGATCGCAATGTATCTTTTATCGCTCGGACTCGGTCGGGCGAATGGTTCCCCCAAGCCGGTATCGGAATCGTCGCGAGGCTTCCGAGCATGGATTCAGGAGCTGGTTCGGGGAGGTTGAGTTTCTCCAGAATCACGCGTCGACCTGCCACTGCGAGTTCATGGTTGTGTCGCATCAATCCAGCCAACCGGTTGGGGCCGTCGGTTGGGTACAAACCGGCCAGAAAGTCGATTGCCGTTGGGAGGGCCAGCAGCGGTGACGGGTCGAAGGTCCCCGGCCAATTGAATTGACTTTGGAATTGGCTTGGCCCGTAGCCTTCCGTGTTCGCACCGTGGCTGATGATCGATGGCAGGACTTCGTTTTGGATGTCTTCTTTGACGAAGAGGAACCCTGACACCTTTGGCCCGCACCACCATTTGTGATGATTCGCCGTGTAGTAATCAGGTTGCAACTCATCGAGGTTCAGCGGCAGCATGCCAGGGGCATGGGCCCCATCGACCATCACGCGAACGTTTTTTGAGTGAGCCAGTTCAATCAGCTCTGCAACTGGCAGAATGATCCCTGTGGGGCTGGTCACATGATCGATCAGCATCCAGTTTGTCCTGGGCGTGAGGCTCTGCTCGATCGCCTGCAGCACTTCCTCGGGATCGCGAATGGGGAACGGAATATTCGCAGTGACCACCGACGCGCCCGCGGCATCAGCGGCTTGCCCGACCGCGTTGATGCAGGCGTTGTAACCGTGGTTGGTCACCAGGATCTCGTCGCCGGATCTCAACGGCCACGAACGCACGACCGCGTTGACCCCTTCGGTGGCATTGCGAACAAAGGCGATGTCCTGCGGGGACGCGTGAATCTCATTCGCAACTGTTTTGCGAACAAGGTCGAGCTTAGGCAGCAGCGATCTCTCCGGGGCCAAGAACTCGATGGGGTCTTCTTCCAAAAGAGTTTGCCATCGCCGTTGGTCTTCGAGCACGCAACGCGGTGTGGCGCCGAAGGACCCATGGTTGAGGAAGTCCAGATCGGGGCGAATCAACCATGGTTCGTATTGCGAGTGGTTCAACGAGAGACCTGTGGGTTGGTGGGGCGATTGCGGTGCGTTGTCGAGTGGCGAAATGGATCGGGTGGTGGAACACCAAGTGAACTCGGGACGCGGTTAGAATGATTTTCCGCTGATGTCGGCAATGAGCCTCATCCACCTCGATCTCCGTCAGGAACGCGAAAATGAAACGCATTCAAAGTTCATGGTTGCTCATTGTCGTGTGTTCACTGATGTTGCAGAAGGCGGGTTTTGCCGAGGAAAAAGACTCCCACGAGGTGCATCGTGTCTCGGTGTTCCGGGACTTGGTGTATGCGGAGGTTCCCGGCGAGGAGGGAGATCGCCTGCTTCAGTTGGACTTGTTCGTTCCGGCAACGTCAGAGGCTCCGCCGATTGTCGTTTGGATACACGGCTGTGGGTGGCGGAATGGTTCGCGACGCAATCCGAAGCTGATGCAGGTGACCGAGAACGGGTACGCACTGGCCAGTCTGAGTTACCGCTTCTCGAAAGAGGCCATTTTCCCGGCTCAGGTTCACGACTGCAAAGCGGCAATTCGATGGTTGCGAGCCAATGCGAAACGTTATGGCTACAACGCGGAGTGGATCGCGGTCGCGGGAAGTTCGGCTGGCGGGCACCTGGCGTTGTTGTTGGGCACGTCCGACGACGTGGCTGAGTTGGAAGGTGACGTAGGCGGAAACCTCGAGCTGTCCTCTCGCGTGCAGGCCGTGATCGACTACTTCGGCCCATCGGATTTTGTTCTGCGTGGGAAGACTCAGCCGGAGCGAGCGTACACGAATCAATCCGGCAGCTACGCGTTGCTGGGCGGCAAAGACGGGAAGGTCGCTGCGTCGATGGAGCGACTGGCCAGCCCGGCGACCTATGTGTCCTCCGACGATCCGCCGCTATTGATCTTTCACGGGACCGCCGACAAGACGGTGCTAGTGGATCAAAGCAACCGGATGGTTGAGTTGTACGACGCCGCTGGTCTGGACGTCGAACTCATCACGCTGGAAGGAGCAGGCCACGGCGGCAAGCGATTCTTTGAGGGGGATTCATTTCGTCGAGTGCTTGCCTTCTTGAATGCTCAACGTCCGAGTCGCGACGAGAAGCTTGCTTCTGAATGATCACCTGCATAAGGTTTCGGGGGGAAGCAACCGTGTGATGGAAGCGATCAACGGTGTCGGACACCAATTAACCAGAAAGTGAGCCGGGGAAGAGGCTCCCAACAGGCTGCCGATTTTCGTTGGCTGGCCGGATGCCCGCATCTCTCATCTGCACGAAAGAGTAGTTCGTAGGACGCCGATCACTTAGCGACCCTATTGGAGCCCCAGAATGCTCGTCTGCAGTTCTCAGCCAATTATCCCGACGCTGTCGGACGGGTGGTTCCATCCGCACCAGCCTAACCGATCAGAACGGTTCGACGCGCCAATACGACTACGACGAACTGGGCGCCCACCCCATGACCGAGTGACCACGCTGGGTGCGGGCGTGGACGGAGCGGTGCGCCGCGTGGAGCAAAACTACGACGTTCGCGGCAACGTGTCAGAAATCACTTGCTATAGTAATGCGACGGTCGGTAGCGGATCGATCGTGAACCAAGTCACTCGGCAGTACGATGGGTTCGGGCAAGTGACCAAGACGTTCGTTGGCGAGACGTCTCAGTCAGTTCCCTGCTTTTGCGAATCAAGTACAGTTGCGACCGCGCCGGCAACCAAACGTGGCGTGAGAAACCGTCGCTGTGTTTTTCGACAAGTCCAATTCGGCCAGCAGCTCGACTTGGCCGACCAGGATCAGCTTGTGGTTCTTGGGAAAGTCTTCCGGAAGCAGTCGCAATTTGCGAAGGTTGTCGATGCTCATCAGATGGGCGTCATCGATCACGCTCACCAGCATCTTTCCGCTGCGATTCAGGGCGAACGCCTCGGCGATCAGCTTGCGTTCGCACTTGAATGCAGAACTTTCGTGTCGGATGCGAAATACCTCCCAGAGATTTGACCATCGAATCGACAACGGTTCTGGTGTACGGTCCGGTTGAACCAAGAAAAAAGGTGAATGAGAGCCTATGATGGTCAACTGTTTTCGCTGTCGGCGTCGGCGAAATCGTATGACGGTTCCGCAGTGGATCGGCATCGAAGGCGGGCGCTGTGGACTCATTCCGGGGAATCGAGCATGTCATTGAGGTCGAGTGAATGGTTGTGTGGCGTCGTGACTTTGATTTGCGACACCGGAATGAGCTCAGCTGTTTCTGGCGATGAGGATAAGCGTCCCAATGTGATTTTGGTAATGGCGGACGACTTGGGGTATGCGCAGACGGGGTACTTTGACCATCCGTTGCTGAAGACGCCTGAACTGGATCGGCTGGCCGCCGGCGGATTGCGACTGGATCGGTTCTACGCGGCTTCCGCGGTTTGCTCGCCGACCCGAGCCAGCGTGTTGACGGGGCGTTCGCCTGAGCGAACCGGTGTGCCTTCGCATGGTCACGCCCTGCGACATCAAGAACGATCCATCGCATCTGCAATCCGAAAAGCTGGCTATGTAACGGGTCACTTTGGTAAGTGGCATCTCAATGGCCTTCGCGGGCCGGGGGTTCCAATCCTAGGTGAGGATCGCTTTCATCCCGGTCGGTTTGGGTTTGATGTGTGGTTGTCGGTGACCAACTTCTTTGATCGCGATCCGTTGATGAGCCGGCGGGGAAAGTTTGAAGCTTTTGACGGCGACTCCTCCGAAGTGATCGTGGAAGAAGCGTTGGACTTTGCGTCTCGATCCGCACGGTCTCAACAACCGTTTTTCGCGGTGGTTTGGTATGGCACCCCGCACAGTCCGTTTGTGGCATCCGATGAAGACATGCAAGCTTTGGTTGATGCGGGCAAGGACGATGATGAAAAGGCCAAGTTGCAGCAAATTGTCGATGGCATGGATGCGCATTCTCTCAATCACTATGGCGAGTTGGTGGCCATGGATCGGAGTTTGGGAACTCTGC
>NZ_JBICHO010000224.1:0-5033 GCF_043100905.1 Rhodopirellula sp. JB055
GCGACCGCGCCTGTTCGATGCCGTCTCGCAGAATTGCGCGAGCTTCGTCGACTCGTCCCAGGTCGACCAACTGCTGTGCGGCCATGAAGAACGCAGGCACGTAGGGCGGATCGTCCGTGAACAACTCGCGTAGTTTCACCAAGCTTGTTTCATGATCGCCCTCTGAACGATATTCCATCGCCAAGGAATACCGCAAAAACGTGTCAGTAGGGTCGTCGACCAACAGGGCTTCGATTTTTTCGCGTCGAGACATGAAACTCCAGCGCTTGTGCAAAAGGAAAAAGGATCAGCAGCGGTCAAATTCGCAGCCTCTTTGGGGGAGGAAACAGCGGCCTGTCGTCATATGCGACACAATCCGAAATTTCGCCCAAACCGGTATCGTCGTGCAAATTCGCTCAGCACGGAATACCCGAACTGCCGATACCACGATCGAATCACCCTTTCGTGTCACGAGACGAGTACAAAAATGTCGCGCGGTCTTTGTCAACTCATCACGCAACTGGTGTCGCCACGGCGTCGCTTGCCGGTCTTCATGGCCGCGGCGATGTTTGCGACGTCATTCAATGTCGGCCCCACGCCTTGGAACTCTTTCGATTCCAGTCGTGTTGCCGCTCAAGACACCACCGACAGCGCTGAGATCCAGCAAGTCGTTGGTAAACAACTCAGCGGACGCGGGACGTCCCGAGGCGGGTTGCTCAATGCTTTTGGAACCCGTTCGAGCTCTCCCAGTTCCTCGAATTCATCCAGCAATGGCCTGCTGGGCAATCTTTTCGGCGGCAACTCATCCAGCAACAGCGGCCGAACTGCCACACCAATCAACAACGATCGCGACGTTGACTGGAGCGGGATCCCAACCCACCGCAGTCAATCGACCCGCACCGCGCAACGGTCAAGCAGTGGACGTGCACCGTTGCGTGACCCAAACGAGAAAGCACAAGTGGCACGCACCCCGAACTCCGGCGTGCCGCAACCACCCAAAATGCCATCTTCGGTCGCTCGCACCTCACCGTCGAAACCCATTCGCGTTGAGAGCAAATCGACTCCTGTACCAGTCATTCGCAACACTCCGATCGCGATCTCTCCAGTCAAAACGGAACCCGTGGAACTGATTCCGCGCGTGTCGCGAAGAATCATCAAGGTCGAGTCAGAACCGACCATGGAAGAGTTGTCGTCGACGGAGTCATCCCGGCGACGCAAACCAACCGTGGTTGCTAAAACGGAACCCAAACCCGTTCCAGCCAAAACACCTTCGGTCGACATCGCGAAAGCGGCCCCCAAGTCGCAGCCCAAGGCAGAAGCAAAGCCCGCTGCCCCCGCCGCAACGGAGGCACCCAAAGTCGCCTCAAAACCGGCTCCTGCACCCAAGACCGTCGCCAAGCAAGAACCGGCCAGCAAGCCAGTTCCCGCGGCACCGACTGAACCTATCGCAGCCCCAGCGAAGGCTCCCGCCAAGCCGACCGAGACCATCGCTCGAAGCCAACCGAAGGCAAAACCTGCTCCAGCTCCCGCGTCGGCACCGAAGCGAATCAGCCAATTGATTCCGCCCAAAAGTGTCGCCATGACACCGGCGCCGGCTCCTGCACCGACTGCCCCAGCTCCCGTGGCTTCGCCAGCCAAGACGGCATCGACGACCATCACTTTGGGTGAAGCTCGCCAAGCTCCGGCGGCACCAGCACCAAGCAACGATTCCTTTGTCGCGGCCAACTCGCGGGGCGAAGCTCAATCACACGCAAACGAAGCACCTACCAAGATGCAGACATTTGGTGGTGGCCGAGCTGACAGTCGACCATCCGGTTCGCTGTCGGCCAATGGTTCGAACAACATCGCGTTGCATCCCATCAGTGATCGCTTGCCAGTCGGTGCCCCCGAGCAACCCGCCGAGTCAACTCTCGGTCAACCACAAACGGCTTGGCACAACTCCAACGGCGTTTCACATGACCAATTCCAACCACGCGATCGCTACCAAGCCCCGACTTCGGTTCCTGCTCGCCCAGTTGCTGGGCCTGCCTACACCACCGCACCAAACAGCAACTACCCCAACACAATGCGGGGAACAGCGCAAACTCCTGCTGCCGAACCTGCCCAGGAAATGACGTCTAACAGCAGTGCTAGCGAATTGCCTGGCATTCGCGTTGTCACCGCAGGCCCCAAGAAGGTCATGATCCGTCAGACGCATCCCTATGAGATTCGCGTTGAAAATCGTGGCAACATCGATGCAGAAGGCTTGGTTGTCCGTGCACACATCCCCGATTGGGCTGACGTCGTTGGACAGCAAGCCACTCGAGGCGACGTCGCCGGAACCACTGAAAATGGCGTACGCCAACTCAATTGGCGGATCGATCACCTCGACGCGGGCCAATCCGAGCGAATGCTGGTTCGCCTAAAAGCCGCTCGGAGTGGGACTCACGATTTGGACGTGGACTGGACCATCGCTCCTCAAAAGGAACGCATGCAAGTCGAAGTTCAAGAACCCGAACTGGCTCTGACGATCGACGGCCCAGATGAAGTCATCTACGGTCAATCCAAGACCTACACGATTCGCGTCTTGAACCCAGGTGATGGTGTGGCACCCAATGTCGTGTTCACTTTGTCACCAGAATCCAGCACGCCGCAAAGCCAACGCATCGGCGACATCCCTTCGGGCAAAGAAGCTCAATTCGAAGTTGAACTGACCGCTCAAGACTTGGGTGACTTGAAGATCCACGGCTTGGCCGTTGGTGACTTGGAATTGAAAGCCGAAGCTGACAAGAACGTTCGCGTTTTGGCTGCTGACCTGGAAGCTGTTTTGACAGGTCCAGAACTCAAGTATCAGAACACGGATGCGATGTACCAACTGGAACTGACCAACCACGGCACCACCGCCAGCGACGATGTGTTGGCAACGCTGACACTGCCAATGGGCGTGACCTACGTCGGAGGAATGGAAGGTGCTTCGTTGATCGACAATCAACTGCGTTGGAAGATTGCTTCGCTAACCCCAGGTGCCCGTCGCAACTATCAATTCCAATGCCGACTGGGCTCGACCGGACAACATGAATTCACGTTCAACTGCAAAGGCAGCGCTGCTGGTCAAACCGGCGTCGCATTGACCACCAACGTGGAAGCCATCGCTGACTTGGTTCTGTCGATCGAAGACCCGTCCGCACCTGCACCGGTCGGACAAGACGTTTCGTATCAGATCGTCATCCACAACCGAGGCAGCAAGCCAGCAACCGACGTGCGTGCCATCGCTCAGTTCAGCCACGGCATTGAACCTCAACAATTGCTCGGCAACGACGGAAAAGTCATCACTGGTCAGGTGTTGATCAATCCGATTGCTCGTATCGATGCTGGCGAAGAAGTCCGTATGACCATCGTCGCCAAGGCAGCCGAAGGCGGACACCATCGCTTCCGCACCGAGGTTCGCAGTGGCGACACCATCCTGGTCGCGGAAGAAGCGACGCATTACATGAACGCTCGCAACGAACGCATCAGTCGTCGCAGCGGACCAGGTGGCAACGAGTTCTCCTTGCCACTGCGTTGATGTGACGCACGCCGCTGCATCGTCGATCCGCGATCTCGGCCTCACGAGGGTGATTTGGAGAACGAGAAATCGGGTCGTCTGCGGTAAACGGGCGATCAGAAACGTCTGATAATCAATCGAAAACGGCGAGTTGGGAAACCAGCTCGCCGTTTTTTTTGATAATTCATCCTTTTCCCGGCAGGGGGTTTCAGCGAAAATGTCGACATGCCCCGCCCTGCCCCCTTCCCCGCCAGACACCTGAACCGATCGTTCGCGTGTCTTCAAAATGATTGCCGAGGGAAGGCGCGTCGTGATCGAGCGGCCCGAGGGGCATTCACCCTGGTGGAGTTGCTGGTCGTGATCGCGATCATTGCGATCCTGGTCGGTTTACTTCTGCCGGCAGTCCAGGCGGCCCGAGAAGCCGCTCGCAAGCTTCAGTGCACCAACAATCTGAAGAACATCGGTTTGGCGCTGCACAACTACGAGTCCGCCTATCGCACGTTGCCATGGGGCGCAAAAGGCGGTTGGGGCCCCAGTTGGACGACGGATATCCTCGCCTTCCTCGAACAGCGTCAGCTCGCTGAGATCGTTCCCTATGGTGAACCGGGCGGCCCCACGGGCGGACAACCCGAAAGTGTCCGGTTCAGGCAACTCGCGACGGCGCCCGTGATGGTGTTTCGGTGCCCGTCGCAGCATGGCCCCACCGCACTGGGCCAGTCATTCGATGGAATCAGCGGTCGTGTGCTCAATTCCTACTTGGGCAACGGTGGCAGTGATGTCAACTGGAATCACCATTCGTTCTCCGGAACGACGGGATTCGACCGAGGCAATGGAGTCTTCCTGGCCACTGACTTCTGCCACATCCAATCCTCTGGAGATGTCTGCGACAATCAACCCGATCGCAAACCGATCCGATTCGCGGGCATTCTGGATGGGCTCAGCAATACCGTGATGGTCGGTGAGACAAAGTACATCGATATCAACGAATGTGGAGTCTGCGATCACTTCATGCTCTATCACCCAGACTTCGACACCCAGAACGGTCAGGATTTTTCCGAAGCACTTTGCTCGCTCCGCCAGGGCTTCAACCTCAGAGACGTTTCCAAGGATGACTTGCAAATGTCGCTGGGGAGCTACCATCCCGGCGGCACCCATTTGTTGATGTGCGACGGATCGGTTCGATTCACCACCGATTCGCTCAATGAAGAAGTCCGGCACGCGATCGGCAGCCGAAATAACAAAGAAGTCTTCGACGCTGGCGATTTGTAAGCAGCGACACAGGCGATTGCAAACTGGCTTGCCACTCCCCTTTCGCAGGCACCATCGCGACCCTTTGAGCAGCCACTGCAAACGGGGCGACTTCGCGCGTGTGGCTTGATGCTGAAGTGTTGCAACAACATCAATAGCTCAACGTCCGGCAAGATGCTTCTTTTTTGTGACGTGATTGTTGGAGGGGCGACCCCATTCTGCTGAGCCCGAGCCGAGGTCGACGCTTTGAAGTTGCGCTTTTGCGTGAGGCATTGGTTTTTTC
>NZ_JBICHO010000225.1:0-7622 GCF_043100905.1 Rhodopirellula sp. JB055
GCTTGCGACAAGTCGACTTCGGCCGACGTTCCGCTTCGGTCGGTCAGTCGAATGGAGCCACCTTCCACGCCCAAGCCGTTGTTGAGTTTGGACAAGCTGACTTCGGAGTCGACAAAGCCGCTGGGTTTGATGGTCAGTGACCCAGAAAGCCCCAGTGCATCGTCGATGGAGCTGAATGTTTGAGCGGATGCAACGCTATGTGTCGCTGCCGTCCGAAGTGTGCGTACCGAATGATTGCCGTTGACCGCATCGTCGCTGGTCGAAACGGACAATGCGTCGTCGTTCGATGTCGTCGTGCTCTTGCTGTTGAACAAGGCCGTTGAACCGAGCGCATCGCCCGCCAATTGCACACCGATCACAGACGCGGTCAGCGAGGCAATTTGTTCTTGCTGGCCAAGGTATTCCTGCGTTTTGGCCAGTAAGCGATCACGTGGCTGCGCACTGATGGCCATCAATTGATCCACGGTCCCGACAATATCGGTTCCAGTGACCAGTCCGATGGAGGATTGCAAGCGAGCCATGACGCACCAAAAAAGGTTCAATGAGGGTGACAGAGAATGAAGCGATCTCAGTCCAGCAACCATTTCATCGGCAAAGTCAACCTGTTTGGTTCACCCTTCGATGCCCTGTCCGTGTATCAAATCGCCGTGACGCTTTGAAAATGCGTTTTCATTGGAAACAAACCTTCATTTGTTTCGAAAAACGCATCACATGGACGTGGACGCAATCACTGGATTGTGACACTGAAGCCTAGGACGCTCTTGGGGCTCAGGTGGCCAGGACGGTGTACAACCGTTCGGCGGGCTCGCGATTTGGTGCGGCTTCGGCGATTTGTGCCGGTATTTCCAATGAGGGGGAGCCTGATTGAGCGGTGGCTATGCCCGCTCGTGAAACGAAAAAACGGTGTCACCGCCAAATCAGCCCCGGACGAGCAGATTCAGCGGAAACACCGTTTAGTGTGGTGTCGCGAGTTTTAGCGAGCGGATTTGCTTGCGAAGACTGGCGGATGTTTCAGTTGGCGATGCGGATCACCAAGGAGCCCTTACGTAGTTCAGGCCGAACTGGTCCGTGTGACTGGGCCAGTTTGGTGTGGGCAGGAAACGCCCCGGAGCGGCTGCGCCTGGAGTGCTCGCACTACGGCCGAACTGATGGTAGATCGGGTGGTTGGTGTTTTGGCTGACGCCCCACGAATACGTTTGCCGCATGTGAGCGGTCGGTGGAACGACCATCGCAGTTGGTTGACCGTAGGGGGCGTAGTAGTAATTGCTGTGCCACGGGCGAGTCTGAGCGAAGTTATGATTCCAGACTTGGGTCACCGCGTACGGGTCGCCAGCTTGGGCTTCTTCGGTCGAGCCGACCATGCCACTGAAAGCAGCAAAGGCGGCGAGGCTAAGGACGATGCGTTTCATAGCTCGGGGATCCTCAAGGGCGGTGGATTCTGGCAACAACATTCCGCTGCTGTGAACGGACGGGGGAGTCTGTTTCGCGAAACGTTCGCGTTGCCGAGGCTGGATCAGCGAGGCAAACGCAACGTGTTCCAGTAGAAATTGCTGGCGGCTTGGCGGACCGGGGGGCTGTAGTAAATCGCCCGGGTGCGGTTCATGCCACGACCATTGTCATAATAGTTGTGGTACCGGTCCTTGTGCCAATAAAGCATTTCGTTGGGGTAGAAAGGCTGGTATGTCAGGTAGGTGTGCCCGACATTGGGAGGAACCGGCACAGGCGACACGAACATTTGTGCGTTCGCGGCGTTGGCTGGGCCCTGGGTGTAGTAGTTGTAGAACAGGTCGGGCTGGCCGTACTCGCGGCCTTGAACGGCGACTTCGCCGGTCGCTGCTCCGCAGTCGCCCGTGGCACAACCGCCGGTGGCGGCACCTGAGTCGCTGGTTCCAATCACGGTGTCGCTGACGACGCGTGAGCTGACGATGTGTTCGCCTTGAGCCATTGCGGCGGGAGCGAACAAGGTGACGCTTGCGGTGCCGATGGCAATCGCCGCCACGGTGCGTGAGCGGCGGGTGATTTGCGTAGCAATCGTTTGGGCCGTCGCCACGGCAGCATTCCAATTTCGCTTCAACATTTTTCGTTCCTCCTCGAACGACGACGGACCAGTTGTCTGGCTTTTGGTTTCGACGCGAATTCGGAACAAAAACAGCCGATACAGATGCGGCGTGACGATCGCGAAAAACGGGGGAGTCCACCTAGGTGGCACGTTTCGCCTACGTCAGACGAGTTTTTTCAATCGAAAAGGACGCCCGACGCAGGCCAGACCAGGCAATCCGCGGTTTCACTAACAGCCCCGTGGTCGCTATAACCCCCAGACTCGCGCTCTGATCCGCGATTGCGCTTTTCATTCCTTTCCAACGAACGTCCCCAACGATTTAGGTTGATTCCGCGTGGCGAAACGTCGCAAAAGCTCCGATTCCGCATCCAGTCGCTCCAGTTCGTCCAAAAACGGTCGCTCCAAACGAGGCAAGGTGGACCCGTTTGATGAATCCCTGTTGGCCGAAATTGAGAACATTCCGCTGCGATTCGCGGCTCAGGATCGCTACCTGAACTACTCGCTGTCGGTCATCACCAGCCGTGCGCTTCCGGACGTTCGCGATGGGCTGAAACCGGTTCAACGGCGGATCCTGTACACGATGTCGCAGCAGCGACTCGATTCGTCGGCCAAGCACCGCAAGTGTGCCAAGGTCGTCGGCGACGTGATGGGTAACTACCACCCCCACGGTGACAGTTCGATTTACGAAGCGCTCGTTCGGATGAGCCAATCGTTCTCGCTGCGGATGCCAATGATCGACGGCAGCGGCAACTTCGGCAGCATCGACGGCGACAACGCCGCCGCCATGCGATACACCGAATGCCGGATGACACCCATCGCGTCGGAGGTCCTGGCGGATTTAGCTAGTCGCACGGTGGCGTTCAAACCCAACTACGACGGGACGCGAGAAGAACCGGTTGTCCTGCCGTCGCGTGTCCCCAGTTTGCTGGTCAACGGAGCAACGGGCATCGCGGTGGGGATGGCAACCAACATTCCGCCTCACAACTTGAAAGAAGTCTGCAACGCGCTGCTGAAGTTGCTGGCCAATCCGGATGTGAAGGATTACCAATTGGTCGCCGGGGACGCGATCCAAGGCCCTGACTTTCCCACCGGCGGGCACATCACCAACACCAAGGAAGAGTTGCGTGAGATCTATGCCACGGGCACCGGGACGATCAAACTGCGCGGCGTCGCGGAAGTCGCTGAAAAGTCTCGCACCGGCGACACCCTGCGAATCACCGAGATTCCATTTGGTGTCAACAAAGCTGCGATGGTCGAACGCATCGCCGAACTGGTCTACAGCAGCAAGCTGCCGCTCGTCCAAGAAGTTCGCGACCTGTCAACCGAAGACATTCGCGTTGATTTGCTTTTGAAGAAGAACGCTGATCCGGACAAGGTTCTCGCGTATCTCTACAAACACACGCCGCTGCAAACCAATTTCAACGTCAACCTGACTTGCTTGACGCCCACCGAAAACCCAGAGGTCGGCGCACCCAAGCGGCTCAGTCTGAAAGAGATCCTGTGGTATTTCTTGCACTTCCGTTTGGACGTGCTGACCGCGCGGTTGACGAACGAACTGCGAGCCCTGGAAAAACGGATTCACATCCTCGAAGGCCTCGCGTTGATTTTCGACGCGCTCGACGAGATCATCAAAATCATCCGCAGCAGTGATGGAAAAGCTGACGCGGCGGAAAAGATCATGAAGCGATTTCCAGTGCTGGATCCTCCACCACGAAAGTCTCGCCGCAAGGTCCAAGCGTCCAACGGTTTGGATGCCGAACAAACCGACGCCATCTTGGAACTGAAACTGTATCGTTTGGCGCGTTTGGAAATCAACGTGGTGCTGGACGAACTGAAGCAGAAACGCAAGCGTGTGGATGAGATCAACAAGCTGTTGGCCGACGATCGTGACGACTACACGTCCTCCGGACGTTGGGCGATCATCAAAGGCGAATTGCAATCGCTGATCACGGAGTATGGCAACACGCCCGAAGGCAAACGTCGAAGTGCCCTCGTCGTGCCAACCGAAGAAGTTGAGTACACCGAAGAAGACTTCATCGTGGCGGAGGATTGTCACGTGATGGTCACGGTCGATGGATGGGTCAAACGGCAAAAGCAAATCGCCGATCCGTCGAAGAGCCGTTTGCGACAGGGCGACGCAGTCCTGGCATGCGTTTCGGGCAACACTCGTGCAACGATCGCTTGTTTCAGCAGTTTGGGCGTTTGCTACACCGCTCGCATGATTGATATTCCGGCGTCCACCGGTTTCGGCGAGCCGATTCAAAAGCTGTTCAAGTTCAAAGATGGCGAACGCATCATCGCGGCCATTTCGATGGACCCGAGAGTCATTGGCGACATCAGTGAAGACCCCAACGGCAAATACTATCCCGCGATTCACGGGTTGGCTGCGACCACGGATGGTTATGCTCTGCGGTTTGGTTTGCAACCGTTTGCTGAACCGTCGACACGTGCCGGCCGTAAATTCGCTCGGGTCAAAACTGGGGCTAGCGTCGTGGATGTCGTGCCGATCACCGGAACGGAAACGGTGCTCGCCGTGTCGGCGGACGCTCGAGCGATGGTGTGCTCGGCGGATGAAATCAACTACTTGTCAGGGGCTGGCAAAGGGGTGTTGTTGTTGAAGTTGGCCGCCAGCGACAAACTGCTTGGCCACTGTTTAGCCCTCCACCAAATCCACCGCCGCCGAATCCTCCACCACCAAATCCGCCGCCAAACCCGCCGTTCTGCCCGGTGCCCTGACCGATACCTCCTCGGTTGCCCGTACCTTGCCCGTTCAAGAATTGCGTGTTGTAGACATTCGGCGCTTCGATTCCGCGAACACCGACGGATCGGTCTTCGACCAAGACAACCCATGGCTCGGCTTCCGGAGCACCATGTTGAGCAAGCAGACGTATGACTTCCGCTCGTCGGGATTGATTCAGCTTATCCGTGCGTGTCTTTGCGTCCTCGTATGACTCGCTCGTGTCGAGATGAAAGGAAGCGTTCTCAATCGCGATCCATTGTGGATCCTCCGCAAACGCGGTCGCGATTCGAGCTAGATGCTCCGAGCCCTTCGGCCCGAGTTGCTCGCCGCCATCAAACCATTCGTTCCGTTCGATGACCCAGTGAGCTTGTTGAGCACCGCGGCTCATCAGCTCTCGCCAGTGATTCAAGTAGGTCCCATTAGGAGCCTGAATGACCTCGGGATCAATCGGCTCGACGCACCGATCCACATTGGCAACCATCGCCGCCGGAGGAGCATCGACTTGCGTCCGCGGCAAACACTCCGCCGTGGAGCATGCCGGGTCGCAATTGGAATGGAGAGCCGGCGAGGCACACCCCGACACCAAAATCAACGAGCCAATTGTTGTGCGTAATCGTTGACGCGATTTATTCTGCAATCGATCGACAGTCATTTCACAATCCCTCCGTCAATCAGTTGCACGTTATTGTTTGGCAGTGGACGTCCCGACGAATGGCCGGGCATGCCTAGCAAATATTTCTGTTCGCTGCGTCGGAACGCGTGCATCTTGTGAACGTTCGTCCGAATCGGTGATCGGTAATCCTCCGCGATCGTGCCATACATCTCACCTCGCAGATAGAAATCGAGATCATCCGGCTCGAACACATCGCTGCCGGGAAGCGCCGGGGTCGTGCCGCTCGGCAAAGGTGACACCAAATAAGGCGTCACAACGACCACCAACTCTTGCTCTTGATAGTTCGATTGGTTTCTCGAGAACAGATTGCCGACGACTGGCAAGTCACCCAAATACGGAACCCGCGCCGAAGAACTGGTCAACGAATTGCGAATCAACCCCGCGAGGGCGAGCGACTCCGTATCGCGAAGTTCGACCGTGGATGTGACCGTGCGGGTACTCAGGCTCGGTGGCTGACTCGGATCGTTGTCTTCCGTGTCGGTTCCCGTTGTGCCTGTGGTACCGTTGCTGGTTTCGGAAATCGTCGCCTGCAGTTGCAAGCGGATCCGATCGCCGTCCGTCACCGTGGGCAAGACGCTCAACTGAACACCGAACGGAACGTAGCTGATGTTTTGGTTGACTGTCGCAACCGTGGATGTCGACTCCAGAATTGGGAACTGTCCGCCCACCAAAAAATTGGCAGGCTGGCCGCTGAGCGTGGTCAAATTCGGTTCGGAAAGTGAACGGGCAAGACCGAGTCGCTTCAACGCGTCGAACTGCAAGAAGAATTGATCTGTTTGGAACGTCAGACGTCCGATACCGGTCTCTTGAGTGAAACTGATATCGCTGGTCGTGTCATCGTCAACGCCGAACCGCGATTGAGTCAACAAACTGCGTCCGGAGTCTCGCACTACCTCCGCGAGAGTCACCTTCAGCATCACCTGATGGACACCCGCAATCTCCAACATGTTAATGATGCGGTTATTGATCTGAACGGCGTTGGCCCCGGTAGCCGTGTTGCCGTTGAGAATCGAGTCCACGCCTCCAGCATTCACGATTTCATCAATCGTGTAACCGGTCAACGCCTGAGACGAACCGCTTGGCAAATTGATCGTTGGGAACACACTGCTCGTCGCCACGTTTTGGCTCTCGACCGGCGTGATCGCGGTGGCTTCGTCGACTTGATCGTCGATCGGCAAGCTTTGTGAAACGATCCTCAGGATATGCGTCGCCTCTTCAATGTCGCGAGCCTTCCCGCGGACAACGACTTGCGATCCCACATAGCTCAAATCCACAACACTATTGGGAAACCCGCGATTGAGGTCGCGTTCCAGGTTTTCGAGCAGAGCATCGTATTGGCGTGACCGCTCCGGGTCTTCCGAGACTCGCACCAAATAGCTCAGCACCTCTTGGCCACTCGGGCTACTTGGATCTTTGAACCACAAGTTCAGGACCGTCGATCCGACTTCCTTGCCCGTGATGCTCAACTCCGCTTCGGTCAGACTCAACACGTCGACGATGTCGGGATCGCCGACTTGATCGCGAAAGGGCGGAACTTTAAATCGCAACACCGAAGGACGTCCGACGGTCACATCCAGCGTCCGCTCGGGATCAATGCGTTCGATCAGATAGCGTTGCTCTTTCGAGGTCAGCTCATCATACGTACGCGTTTGAGGCGGATTCGCCGGAGGAGCACGCCGCGTCGGTTCCGCGAGTCGCCCTCCCGGTGCCGGCAACCGGATCGCACCGGGATCCGAGAGATCCTGTGCGGAAGCAAGCGTGGGCAGGCATCCCAGCGCAACCACCCCAGCGGCAGTCAGCCGGAGAGCAGCTCGTCGAAATGCGCCGATGACAGGCATGCGTCACCTAATGATTATGGGTTGAGGGCCAAAAAACGCGGGCGACCAACCCCGTCAAACTCACTCATCGGCATAACCCGCAGCCAACTTGAGAACTTATACCGGTTGTCCCGATTCCCCGGCGGCAAACAGTGCCCCCACACCGTCGAACACACATCGCCTGCGCCCCCCATTCCGATGGGATCCTCGCGATTAGCCCGGCCCGTTCTGAACTGGAGTTGCTGTAATTCGACGCTCCCCTGGCTCCTGTCTCGATTCACCAGTCGCAACGCGACGGCAGATACTAGCCCCGGACGTCAGTCCGGGGACCAA
>NZ_JBICHO010000226.1:0-8003 GCF_043100905.1 Rhodopirellula sp. JB055
ATACGATCGGATCATGGGCGGTGTCGCAGACGGCCTGGAACTGTTTCTGAGCCTTGCGAAACTCGCTGGTCATCTGTGCGGCAATTCGTTCCGCTTGCCGCTGTTGACGCCCGATTGATCCAATTACCAGGAACAGCAACACATCCACCAGCAATCCTATAAATGCGACCGCCAAGCTAATCGCCGATTCGCCACCACTGATAAAATCGGGCTGGGATTCAAAGTGGATTGTCCAATCGCGTCCGCGAAGATGAAGCTGCTTCGTCAGCACAAAATCCGCATTGCCCTCGCTGGCCGGCCTCAACATCGGGAGGTGACTGCTGTAGAGCAAGTTGGCAGTGGACTCGTTCTCACCATCGTAGATTTTGAAATCGATGTCCGGCAGATTCGATTTCCGAATCCCGACCATCAAATCTCGAGTTCGAAAGGGCGCGTACACAAAGCCAACAACCGATGCCAATTGTTGATCTTCCTCGTCAACCGTTTCGCCGTTTTCGAAGACAGGCAAATACAGCAAGAAACCTTGTTGGACATCGTCCTCGGTTTCCTGCACCAATTTGACAACGCCTGAAATGGTGGGTTCGCCCGATGCGACCGCCGCGTCCATCGCCGCTCGACGAGTTGCCTCGGAGTACATATCAAATCCGAAGGCCCGCTGATTCCGCCAATCGAACGGTTCGAGATAAACGATCGCCGTGTAAACATCACGCTCACCGTCGGGCCGAATATCGAACTCCGGAAAACCCTCGGCGCGAATGGATTGGACAAAGGCATCTTTTTCATCCGCCTTCACAACTCGACTGAATCCAACTCCTTGAATACCAGGGTAGTACTCTTGGAAACGAGAGTTCTCGAAGTAGGTCCGCCACTCAGCTCGCGAGACGTTGTTGGATGCTTCCATCAAACCAACGCCACCGCGAAGCACTTGTTCGTACTCCAACATCCGTTGCTCGATTGAGACTTCCATTTCACTCACGCGAAATAGAAAGCGGTCCGACGCTCGATCGCGAATGTACTGGCTCGACAAATACCAGGCGATCGCGGTCACGGCCAGCGATATGGCAAGGATGCACCATGCCAATGCGGAACTGCGAGTCACCGCAAAGTCACGCAAGAGGTGGATCGTTCGACCAAGAAGCGGTTGTGAGGTCGAATTCGTCATCTGCTATCAAAACACTCGCGACACGTGGAACGCATCGCTGATTGCAAGACAGGACGCTACCTGCGAATGATAAGCGATCACGCGAGTCTTGTCTCACCGACTGGCTTGCATGCCTTGATCCATTTGCAGCATCACCATGTCTCGATAGCGGCCACCGCTGGCGACCAATTCTTCGTGCGTGCCAATCTCGAGCACTTCGCCGTCTTCCAAAACCACAATTTTGTCAGCGTTCATGATCGTGCTCAATCGGTGAGCGATCACGAACGCGGTTCGGTCCTGCAACAACTCGCTCAAACTGTCCTGGATCAGACGCTCGCTTTCGCTATCGAGATTGCTGGTCGCTTCATCCAAGATCAAGATTTGAGGGTCAGCCAAGATCGCTCGTGCGATGGCCAATCGTTGTCGTTGACCACCTGACAACTTGACGCCACGTTCGCCGATCACCGTTTCATAACCTTCGGGAAATTTGCGAATGAACTCGTCAACCGCGGCTGCCTGCGCCGCCGAGATCACATCCTCCCGTGACGCTCGCCGGCGGGCGTAGGCAATGTTTTCGTGGATGGAGCCGTCGAACAAAAACACGTCCTGTTCCACAATACCAAGCAACGATCGATAGCTGGACAATTGGATGTCTCGCAAGTCGCGACCGTTGAAACAAATCATTCCCTCATCGGGATCATAAAACCGAGCGATCGAATTGGTCAGTGTCGTCTTGCCCGCTCCGCTGCGTCCAACCAAAGCGACCGTTTGCCCCGATGCGACGTCGAAGCTCACCTCTTTCAGCACTGGCGTCTCGGTTCCCGGATAACGGAACGTGACATTTTGAATCGACAGATCACCCACTCGCTGTTTCGAAGCCAACGAGATCGCACCTTCGCGACTGGGCAATTCCTCTTCCACATCCAATACATCCAGCACACGATCCAACCCAGCCAGATTGTTCTGAAACGCGACCGCGCTGCCAGCGATCGTGGCCAACGGATCCAACAACATCGTCAGGTAGACCAAGAACATCATCAGGTCACCGAGCGTCAGATTGCCTTCGATGATTTGATAGCCGCCATAAAGCAACAAGCCTGTGGAAGCGAGCGGGATCAGCACTTCCCAAATGGTCTCGATGATCCGCATCCACCACCAAGTGAACAACTGCTGCCGAACCAAGAAGTCACCTTCCCGCACATAGCGACTCGACTCGCTGCGAGATCGCGAAAACGTTCGCACGACGCGAATGCCACCGAAGGTTTCCGTCGCCCCGCTGTCGATCTTTTGACGTTGCTTGCGGACATCACGAAAGAGAGGACGAATGCGATTGATGTAGGTGCGATGCGTCAACCAAACGGTCGGCAACAAAAACATTCCGCCGAGCATCAGCTTCCAATCCACCAGCATCAGGATCACGAGGCTGCCGATAAACTGAACGATCGCCCGCCAGGGGTTGTAGAGCATGCTGAAGATCAAATCGGCAACGCCGCCTGCATCCTCTCGGATCAGGCTGGCCACGCCACCGCTCTTCATCGAATGCACGTGGTGCAGCGGCAGATGAACAGCGTGATCAAACACGGTAGCTCGGATGGACACTTGCGTTTTATTGACCGCTTTGGTCGCGATCCAACGGCCCACCAAATTCACCGCGGTTCCGATCGCGGTTAGGACGGTCACCAACAACCCGATCGCGATCAGCACGCGCATCGGGGACGCCATGGGGTCACCAAGGATGGTGGTCAAGTTGGGAATCGAATCGAGCCAACCTGGCAACGGTTTCGGTGGGCGAGTCAGCACGGAATCGATCGCCAGCTTGGTTCCCAGCGGCGGGATCAATCGCAAACCAATGCTGACCGTCAACAACGCCAGAGCCGTCAAAATAGCCCCTCTTTGCCCGGCAATCAGCCCCCAAAAGGCAAGAAACAATTCGCGAAAGGATCGATCTCGCGTCCCGATTTTCTTCCCACCCGGACCGCCACCGTGATGATGTCCGCCACGTCCGCTGGCCAGATCCTTTTCAGTGTCCTGATTCCCTCGGCGATGACGATCGCGAACCGCTTGACGATAGGCTTCAAAACGACGGCGACTGGGCGAACTCGGCATCTAACAACAATGTGCGTGGAAACAAACGACCAATGGAATCATTGGGGTCCGTCAATCCTACGCCAAACGCCTCGTGTAGAACCACCACTCCAATGCCATCAACACCAACACGGCGATCAGCAGCGGCCTCCAAAATTCGCGACGCACCTCGATCCCCGCATCGGTTGCTTCCACCGATTCGTATCCCAGCTCAACGGTCGGCTGCGTTGCCAATCGACTTTCGCGAGCATCGAACAAATTGACCGCGAACCGATCAACCACTTGATCTGTTTCCGCGGCGATCAGTTGATAATTACCGGGCAATGAAGTCGAGACAATTTCGACCACGCCACCTACTCCGACCGGTTGCTTGCCCAGCGACTCTGCCCTGCCCTGCCCCACTGTCCGAACCACTTCGACCGATTCCAGAACGTTTTCAAGGCGAGCCATCACAGTTTGCCCCGGTTGATAACTCGGTGCCCCTGACGACTGAGCCGCCCCGGCCAGGTTCCTCAAGACATTGAACAGGAACACCGGCCAAGAGCGTTCAGCGTACCAATTGGTATTGGCCTGCATCTCGCCCGATTCGTCTTCGCTGACGAGCGGGAACCCCAACACCAAATCCTGGTAACCATCCCTCGAAGCAATCGCCATCACCGGACCAACATCCGATTCCACCAAGGTCAGCGAGCCCGATGGCCCTTCCACAGCTCGACCGGGAAACACCAGCAACGAATACAATTCCAAATACCGCAGCACCGGATGCGTTCGATCGATGTCGATCAACGTCAACGCGCCCGACTCAGTTTTCCACTGCCAATCATCGTTGGGCAATTCCCCCATGGTGAACGTATTGGTCGGAGGAGAATCTTTCGATCGGCATCGATCGTAAATGATCAAATCGTCGCGTCCCGATGACACCCGCTTTTGATACGCCTCGGTTTCCATGTAGTCAGGCGTCACAAATTCGCAAGACGCGATCTGCTGGCACTTGGGCGTCGTCAGGCCCAGCTCGAGCGCTCGGTTGCCGGGAGTCACAACCAACACCGAAACCAACCCCGCGGGAGTCAACGCCGCGAACGCTTCGTTGTCGATCTTCAAATCGTCTTCGCTATCGAGTTGCAACCTCAACGCAACCGCATCGGAAGATTCAATCGTGAACGACAATCCAGTTTGAGCCTCCGGTTCTAACTTCACTGACGCCGCATCCACCAAGTTCTGATCGATGTACAAGGATGCTTCCGTGGACTCCTCCGACGTGCCCGTGTTCAGCACCGTTGCGAAAACTTGAATCTGGTCGGGGTTCTGCAAATCACGCTGCGCCGAGAACGAAACGATCGCCAAATTGCGGACCGCGTCGGATCCAATCGCAACATAGGTAGGTTGCAAGTTCCCCAGACTAAACTGCGTCACATCGCCAAAGTTCCCATCGCTGTAAAGCATTAATTCCGCGGGCATCGCGTCAGCGACTTGGACATCGTTGACGTCACCAATCTCGCTGGTCCGACGCGGGTTGGCCAAGCCATCGGCTGCCCGCAGTGCCCCCAGAATATCCGTCGGTCGATTCGTGACTTCACACCGATCCAGTGCATCCCGCAGACGATTGCGATCCGACGTGAACGCCTGCATCACTTCGGCGCGGTCACTGAATGTCACCAGCATCGCCGACTCCGAATCCGTCATCGTGTCGATGCGATCGCCGATTTGTCGGCGGGCTTCCTCAAACCGACTGCGACCGCCCTGCCCTGCTCCTTCCGCGTTTCCCGCCGGTGCTTGCATGCTGGCAGAAGTATCCAGCAAGAAGACCATCCGGCCCAACGAATTCGCTTCGCCTCGAATACCAGGTCGAAACAAGGCAAACGCGGCCAATAACACTGCCAGCAATTGCAGCAACAACAACAGGCTGTTGCGAAGCCGTTGCAGCAAACTGTTGACGTGCAGGTCCTCGATCGTTCGAGACCACAAATACGTGCTCGGCACTTCGACCGGCTCACGTCGCAGCTTCAAAAAGTAAAGCAGCACGATGCCCACAGGCACGCACCCCAACACCACCCAAGGCCACACTCCCGACAAGGCCGGAATCCAACTCATTCCACCACCGTTCATCGCACGACCCCACGAGTTCGCAGGTACTTCGTGATCACCGTTTCAATCGGCGTGTCAGTTGGAACCATCACGTGCACAATCGATCGCTTGGCACAGTACTGCCGAATTTGATTGAGGAAGGCTTTGAGGTTGGCTTGGTACTTGTCCAACACAAATTGATTGACGGTGATCTCGGCCGCATCGCCGTCTTCGACATCAATCTACCGGCGATCACCTCGTATTGGCGGGTCAATTTCTTCTTGTGACAGCACCTGCAACACAAACACATCGATTTGCCGACCGACCAACATCCGCAGTGCTGATTCGTAACCGGCTTTGTCCATCATGTCGGTGATCAGCACGACCACGCCGCTGCCACCACCTCGCATCACAAAGTCCTTGACTCCATCGTGCAGCGAAACATTCTCGCCACCCGACAAACCGTCCAAGTAGTTCAACATTTTCCAGAACGAACCACGCGACCGAAGCACGGGAGCGTTGTGACCGGATTGCCCCATGGCTCGAACACAAACACGGTCACCGTGACAAAGCCCCACGTATCCAAGCGCGGCCGCGAGCTGTTTGGCGACACGCAACTTGTTCGGCGTGCCAAAATTCATTGACGCGCTGGTGTCGATCAAGGCATGGAAGTGCAGGTCCTCTTCTTCCTGAAACAGTTTCAAAAACAACTGATCCAACCGGGCGTACAAATTCCAATCGATCAGCCGCAGGTCATCGCCCGGCACGTAATTTCGAAAGTCAGCGAACTCGACGCTCTGACCTTTCCGACGGCTGATCCGTTCGCCTTTCATCCGCCCCCGAAAGATCTTCCGAGAAACGAGTTCCAGCCGTTCCAGCCGACCCAACAAGGCTGGCGTCAACAAAGGCCCAGACGCTTGCCGCTTGGCATCGGTCGGGGTGCTGGCTGCGGGAGTCGGTTCGGTCGTCGAAGAAGCGGGTGCGTTGCTCATCGCCTCAGTTTAGCCGATCCACGCAGCGGTGGAGCGTGCCACCGCACCTCAACTGTCTCTTCGTCGAGATCAGAATTTCTTCGAAAAGCGATGACCGAACTGTCCGATCGGAGACAATTCCCCCTGCGAAACAGCATGAATTCAATGCCTGACATTTCTTTTACAATTGACTGACACCCATTCGAACTTTTGGGCGACCGCTTTTCGTTCAATGAGTGACGTCCGAGCCATGTCCGGCTCGATCGCTAGTCCACTCTTGTCCCAGGAGCCTTCCGATGCGTTTCTCATTGTTCATGTTACTTGTTGCCGCCATGACAGCCTCACCGCTTCACCAAGCGAGTGCCGAACAAGTCAAATTGGATGTCCGCTTGGTTCACCCCGTGATGAAAGCGGATGAGAAACAAACGAACCATTTGCGAATCGCACTGACCGGTTTTGAACTGAAATCCGCGGAAGAACGCCCACCCGTCAACGTCTGCTTGGTGCTTGACCACAGCGGTTCGATGAGCGGGCAAAAACTCGCACGTGCCAAAGAAGCCGCCGAAGCCGCGATCGACCGGCTGAGCGACGACGACATCGTTTCAGTCGTTTTGTACGACAGCAATGTCACCGTCTTGGTCCCCGCCACCAAAGCCACCGACCGCTCCTCCATCAAACATAAGATCCGTGGCATCCAAGCCGGTAGTTCCACCGCCTTGTTCGCGGGAGTCAGCAAAGGTGCCGCGGAAGTTCGTAAGTTCTTGTCCGACGAACAAGTCAATCGAGTCATCCTGCTTTCGGACGGTTTGGCCAACGTGGGTCCCAAAAGCCCACAAGAACTGGAAGGGTTGGGACGCTCACTGATGAAGGAAGCGATCAGCGTTAGCACGCTTGGCCTAGGTTCAGGTTACAACGAAGACTTGATGGTCGCGCTCGCTTCAGTGGGCGGTGGCAACCACGCGTTCATCGAAGACGCCGACTCTCTGGTGGCGGTCTTCAACCAAGAGTTCGATGGTTTGCTTAGCGTCGTTGCGAACGAATTCGAAATCGTTGTCAAACTGGATGAATTCGTTCGTCCCGTTCGCATGATCGGCAGCGAAGAAGACATCGAAGGTCAAACCATTCGCATTCCACTCGCGCAGCTTTACGCCAATCAGGAACGTTACTTCATCGTCGAAACCGAAGTTTCACCCGGCACGGAAGACTCCACCCGAGATCTGGCAGAAGTCACGGTGCAGTATCGCAATCTGCAAACCGAAACCAAAGAAAAACTGACCAGCAGCATTCAAGTTCGCTTCAGTGACGAAGAAAAGATCGTCGAAGAAGCCAAGGACATGGAGGTCTACGCCTACTGCAGTTTGCAAATCACCACCGAACTCAATCGCGAAGCCACCGCACTACGTGATGCGGGCCAAGTCAAGGAAGCACAAACGCTACTCGCAAAAAATGCAGCTTGCCTCAACCTGATTGCCCTTGAATGCGCATCCAAAGGTGTCAACAGCGTTCTTCCAGAACTCAAGCAGGCGGAAGAGAGCAACGAAATGCAAGCGGAAGCGATTGTCGATCGTTCCAAGTGGAATTCAACTCGCAAAAGCATGCGGCAGTTGCAGAATGCAGTCCAAAGTCAACAACCCTATTCGGTTGATGTGCCCAGCCTCTCGTCTTCCCCGTCCTCCGCCTCTGGCAAGTGATCGCTTTTGCTTCTCCGTCACGTTCTCGCATTGTTGTTGCTCATCGTTTCG
>NZ_JBICHO010000227.1:0-8196 GCF_043100905.1 Rhodopirellula sp. JB055
GCGACCGATCGAGCCGGGGTCTTGGCGGCAGTCGCTTATGGATGCGTATGTTCAACGATTTCCTCGGGACAGTTTTCTCGAGGCCACCCATTTTGAAGCGACGACGTTGGATCCATGTTGGCCGCGCGAGATCGAAAAGCAAATTCGTCAGTACGAACAGACAACGTCAGCAGAAGCCGACCCAAATGGCAATTCGGTTCAGGACGCCAACTCCGTTCCGGATCCTGTTGAGAAACGTCAAAGCGATTGGATGACGTATTGGTCGATGGTGATCGAGCGTTTGCTCGACGCGACGTATGGACCTCGAGTGCATCACGCTGCAGAAGCGTATCGCGATGGCGACCCAAAGTTGCTGAAGCGGTTCTTGCAATCCAAGGGTGTCAGCCCGAAGTTTGTGCAGCGGATCCCGCCGCTGAGAACCAAGGCTCAAATTCAAAAAGCGGTCACGCGTCTGCAATCTTTGTTGCTGGACGAATGAACGTGGCGTCGGAGTCCGACGTTCTCCAAACCGGAACCGTCAGCGAGGAAAAAAAGATGTTGAATTCGCCTCGCTGACGCGTCGGGTTATGAAAGAACCAATGCCTCACGCAAAAGCGCAGCTTCAAAACTGACGCGTCGGGTTATGAATAAATCAATGCCTCACGCAAAAACGCAATTTCAAAAGTCCGATGTCAGGTAACGAACTAAGCTGAAACGGCTCGAGATGGTTTGAACGGGATGACCGATGGGGTGTCGGCGTCCATCACATTCAATTTTCGAACGCTGCGTTTGCGACGGACGGCGGGCATGGTTTCAGGAACCAAGGTGCGTCGCATCATGTCCCATTGCTCGCGGCTCATTTCAACGCAACTCTGAGTGAACCAGCCGACCGCTTCGCTGAACGTTTCTTGACGCAAAACAATCGGTTGCGATTGGACGCTGGTCAATTGCTCGCAGAACGGGCGATCATCGTCGGTGGCCTCGGATGACTCCGCGATTTCTTCCGAATGCAGTTTCAGACGTTCGGCGATTTCAATGAAGCGCGTCGCGACCACCAAGCGTTCATGCTCGGTAGCGCCAGGGATCACTGCTAAAATCGTTTCACTGGTATGCACGGATGTTTTCCAGGTTCATTTCGTCAGAATCAGTTTGCCTTGGCGCGTCTTGCGAAGCCGGTAAATCTGGCCTTCGTTCTCGATCCAGATTTCACCACCGCAACGAGCCAAGGCCTCGAATCGGATGATTTTGGGCATCCCACCGGTCGACATCGTGGTCGCCGATGGCACCGATTCAACTGCTGGGTTTCCTGCTGGAATTCCATTCACCACCGCACCCGCGGGCAGTTCTGCCCAATTGGGATCGGTTGTCGACGAAGGTTTTGAATCGGCCATGCGACCAATCTAAGTCGACAGGATTGCTGAGACAAGGCCTTATTGCGAATGATTTGCAGTAAAAGTAGGCGGTCGCCGAGTGTGGAAATCACTGGCCATTTGGAACACATTCCCTGCCCGCAAAAGCCGTGATTCTTCCATCACTGGCGCTTGCAATTGCACCCCGACGGGCAACCCAGAGGCATCAAAGCCACCGGGCAGCGAGATCGCGGGCACCCCGGCGAGGTTGGCGCCGACGGTGAACAAGTCGCACAAATACATCGCGATCGGGTCGTCGGTTTTCTCGTTGAGCGCGAACGCGGGCGAAGGAGTCACTGGGCCGAGCATCAAGTCGACTTGTTGGAACGCAGCGTCGTAATCGTTCCGGATCAGACGTCGCACCTTGAGTGCTTGGTTGTAGTACGCGTCGTAGTAACCCTCACTGAGTGCGTAGGTGCCGATCATGATTCGGCGTTTGACTTCGCTTCCAAATCCGCCTTCCCTGCTGAGTGAGTACATGGCTTCGAGCGGCCCTGTATCTGCGGCGGCGATCTCGGCATCGCTGACACGGTATCCGTAATGTGCTCCATCGAATCGCGACAGGTTACTGCTGGCCTCGCAGGGAGCGATCACGTAGTAAGTCGGCACCCAGTATTTGCTGTGGGGGAGTTCGACTTCGACGATTTCGGCTCCTTGTTCACGAAACACCGATTCGGCGGTCGCCAAGGCGTCGCGAATGGCAGGTGAAATCCCGTTTTGGTCTAGCCCTTCTCTCAGGACACCGATTCGCATGCCCCGCACGTCTTCAGCGGCCATCGCGGGAGTGAAATCGGGGACCTCAGCGTCCACAGAAGTGCTGTCGCGAGGGTCGTATCCCGCCATCGCTTGCAACCCAATCGCGACGTCGTCGACCGACCATCCCATCGGTCCGGCCTGATCCAGGCTGCTGGCGAAGGCGACCAAACCGTACCGGCTGACTCGGCCGTAAGTGGGTTTCAGCCCGGTGACGCCGCAAAACGCGGCCGGTTGTCGGATCGATCCGCCGGTGTCAGTGCCGACGCTCAGGGGAACGACTCCCGACGCGACGGCGGCTGCCGCTCCACCGCTGCTGCCCCCCGGGGTTTTGGTGGTGTCCCAAGGGTTGGCAGTGACGCCCATCGCACTGGTTTCAGTGCTGGCGCCCATCGCGAATTCGTCCATGTTGGTTTTACCGACAACAATCGCTCCGGCGTGTTTCAACCGCGCGACCACGGTTGCGTCGTAGGGCGGAGTGAAACCGTCCAGCATTTTTGACGAGCACGTGGTGGGCATGTCCGATGTGCAGAGGACGTCTTTGATCGCCACGGGCAGGCCGGCGAGCGGGCCAAGTGTTTTGCCGGATTTGCGATCCGCATCGACGGTTTCTGCTGCCTGCATCGCGGACTCCTCCGCGACGTGCGTGAACGCATTGATCGTTGGCTGAGAGGCCCGGATAGCGGCGAGTGATTGTTCGATGACCTCGACGGCGGTGACTTCGCCCGACTCGAGTTGTTTCAAAATTTGCGAGGCCGAATGCAACATGAACGAACCGTCTTGGTCGCGTGGAAAGGAGCGTGAATGGTTTGCGAAACGGCAGTATCGGCGATCGGCCGCTGGATTGGAATGCGACTGAATTCCATCGCGATTGCCGCCCGCAGGACCGGATGATTGGGGCGGGCGACACCGGGAGACATCGGGCGGATTCGACGCAACCGAATCAAGGCACGTGCATCGGCCACGTCAATTCGGCAACGCAGCCAATCAGGGCCGGGTGCAACTGGATGGTCGCACCGTGCAATTCCGCGATTCGGTGGACTCGGCAGAGTGACAACCCGAGTCCGCGGCCTGCTTCCCGGCCACTGAAGTAAGGGTCAAATGCACGAGCGGCATCTTCTGCCGTCAGGCCTTGTCCGCTGTCGGAGATTCGGAGCAGGCACAGCTCAGACTCTGAGTCGGTTTGAATTGCGAGAGCAATTTGGCCGTCGACGCCAATCGATTCCACGGCGTTGAGTATCAGCGCGCGGATGGCTTCGCCGAACATCGACGGATCACCATCGCATTTCAAAGATCGTGGAACCTGGATGTCCACCACGATTTCGTGGGACTGTAGGGTCGGCCGCATCGGTTCGATGACTGAGTCCACTACCTGTCTCGCTTCAAAACCAGACACCCTCTGTGGCTCCGGCGGATGAGCGTAGAACATGAGGTCCGCAATCATCGCGTGCGCCCGGTAGGATTGGTCGACGATCCTCTGCAAGGACTCCGCTTGTTGGGGCGAGGCGGCGGCTGCGATCAATCCCTGGGCCCGTGTCGCGATGTTAGCCAGTGGATTGTTGATCTCGTGTGACAATCCATACGCCAATTGCTTGGCTAAATCGCGGCGGACGGATTCCAACGATTGCGAAAATTCGCTCTGCAAACGCTCGCGTTCGGTCACCATTGTGGTGACTTTGCCAAACGCTTCGTGAGCGTCTTGATTGGACGGGTGTTTGTTCGGAATCGATGCGGGGTCGGCCTGATCGGAATCGATCAAACGAATGGAGTGCATCGATTCGCAAATGCTCGCTTGACGATGCAGACCGGCGGCCTTCCACCACAGATCCGATTCCATCAACCAACGCGAGAAGGGCAAGGTCTGGAAATGCTGATCCAGCCGCATGAATCGCTGGAGCAGTTTCTCGCCCGTTTCGGTGTCGGGGCACGACAGGAACGAAGCCCCATCCCAAACATTGGCGCCGTGACGAACCCACCAATCAGCGAGTTGCTTGGTCGTCCATCGTCCAGCAATCGGACGCCATCCACGTTCGTGTTCCTGTACCAGCTTTGCAGCAGTGAACAGACACAACGCGGGGTCGTGGTGGAGCGTGTTGCGCAGCTTTCTACGAAACGTGGCACTGGTGTCGCGAGAGACCAACGCGTGCAACAACGTCGTCGACGAACTGGAACGCATCGGCAACCAAATGCGTTCTTCGTGTGATGGATTCGCTGTCCCATTGTCATGTTCAATGACAATGGGGGGCAACCAACCGGCAAACAAATCAGCCGATGACACCGCGATCCATTTCGAGCAAGTTGCAGGCGCGGCTAACCAAGTCGTCGATCGAGAACGGCTTCTGCATGAAGTCGTTGGCGCCGGCAGCTTTCAAACTGTCGACCTTGCTGTGCTCGACCATCCCGGAGATACAAAGAATCTTCACGGTGTCCATCGATGGATCACTGCGGACTCGTTGGCAGACCTCTTTCCCGTTGATATCGGGAAGCATGACGTCCAAGATCACCAGGTCAGGGCGAAACTCTTTCACTCCCATCCCAGCGTCAAAGCCGTTGTTAGCAGTGCGGATTTCAAACCGTTTGTCACGTTGGAATCCGTCTTGCATCAAGTCAACCAAGTCTTGGTCGTCATCGACGATCAGCAACTTTTTCTTGCCGCTTTCCAAGGCATCGGTCGGGATCCCATTGTCCTTCATGAACAAGAACAATTGTTCGCGAGGGATCCGTCGGAATTTGCTTCCAGGGACTCGGAAACCCTTCAGCGAGCCGTTGTCGAAACAACGAATGATCGTCTGTTGACTGACTTTGCAGATCTTGGCTGCTTCGCCAGTCGTGAATACCGTTTTTGTGGTCATGGCGGGAACCGTCCTCCCTGTGGGGTAGCCCAATACCGAAATGAGGAAAGCGCAAAGCCAATGAGCGGTCAGAGAAAACTCTCACCGAAGCACCCAGCTTCACTCCGTCACTCCAATTAGCAAAACCTCGGGGATGATGCACTAGCACTTCAACCCACTAGAGTCACAAACGCACTTAAAATCCGCCAAACTCGCAGGGGTCACAAGCGACCGCACTTCCCTGTCTTGCTATCCAGTCAAATCATACAGTTCAGGCAAGATGGGTCAAGGTTGATTGAGGCCTCACCGGTGCAGCGGGTGGTGATTGTCAGCGCAGGGCGGAATCAACCGCTTTTTTAATGGGGGCTGTGTACGTTTCCCCGTACGACGGCCTTGGAAGGTCATCGTACGATTTTGAAGAATTTCCCCGACGGTCTTGGAAGACCGCCGCGCGGGGGCAACGTCGTCCTACTGAGGCATCTTCGCGAGATGAAGACTCGTGGTCTTTCAAAGCGAAAAGTGAGGGTTGGTCGTCGTGGACGAGGCCACGTGTCGTTGGATTTGGCTCCAGTTCAGGACTCGTGGCCTCATCCACTACGCTAAAAACAAGTCGTGACAGACCACTTGTGAATCAGGACACGTGAATCACGGCTTTGACGACGCCGGTCTCGGGATCGGTCCACGATGGGAACGATTCGATCACGTCTTCGAAATTTGCGTGGTGAGTGATCCACGGATCGGTGTCGATGACACCCGTTTCGATCAAATCGATGATGCGAGCAAAATCGCGAGTCAGCGCGTTGCGGCTGGCAAGGATCGTCAATTCCCTGCGATGCAGAAACGGTGCATGCGGGAACTGCAAATCTTACTGGGTGATCCCGACGTAGACGACTCGTCCGCCGAACGCTGCCATCTCCAACGCACGTCGCATGGAATGATGGTTGCCGGTCGCGTCGACAACCACATCGGCGCGGCGGCCTTGTGTCATCGCTTCCAGCTTTTCGATGTCGGCTTCCGATCCATCGAACTGGATCGTGTTGGTGACACCCATCTTCTCGGTGACAAAATCCAGCCGCGTTTGGCTGAGGTCCGCGACAATGACATTGGCACCCGCCACTCGAGCGAACTCGATCGCGGACAATCCAATCGGTCCCGAACCAATCACCAGCACGGTGTCTCTCTCGGTGACCTGGGCTCGATCAATCGCGTGGCAACCGATCGCCAGAGTTTCAACCAAGGCCGATTGTTCGTACGAGAGATTGTTGGCTGGATGCAACTTGCGGGCGGGCAAGATCATCTTTTCAGTCAATCCGCCATCGCACATCACGCCGAGTGTTTGGTGTGATTCGCAGCAGTTCGTCAAACCACGCTCACAGGAATAGCACTCTTGGCAATTGATGTATGGTTCGACACTGCAGCGATCGCCGACCTTCACGTTCTCGACGCCTTCGCCAACCTCGAGGATTTCAACGCCCAGTTCATGGCCGGGAACTCGCGGGTAGGAAAAGAACGGGAACTTGCCGAGGTATCCGCCCAAGTCCGTTCCGCACACACCGACGCGGTGAATCCGAACCAAGGCTTCGCCGGGCCCCGGTGGTGATGGTTCGTCGATTTCGATCTGCTCCCACTGCTTGGGAGCACTCAATTGCAACGCTTTCATGCTCAGGCTCCCGTTCCAATGGCTTTGCCATCTTCGTCGATGAACAACGCCAACAGGTGACGATCGTAGATGTTTTCGGTGACTTGTTGTCCGACAATTTCTTCGTTGGATTCCAAGAGATCCGTGTATCGAGCGCCCGCTTTCGCCGCGACTTTGAACGAGACGTGCAGCAACTGACGCACGTTGGCGTTGAAGTTCGGATTTGAAGGGATGTGGCGAATCAATTCCGCGAACGCAGGACCATCCAGCTTTTCGACAGCAGCCGAATCGGGCAATTGCGAACGGTCAATGTCGATGACGCTGGCGTAAGGGGCACACAATTCGTCGACGTGTTCCAACGCATAGACGTAGATCTCTTTGGCAAGTGCCAACCCATCGCCACCAGCTTCGGCCAACCCGATGATTTCTTCGAGCCAAGTGGTGCCGGCGGTCTTCAAGTGGACGCCCGCGCCGGTTCGTTTCAAGCAATCGCGAATGATCGGGTACAGGCTGAACTTGTCGCTGCCGCTGTGAACACTGAGCTTCAAAACTTCGGGCAAACCGTACGCTTTGACGGCGTGAGCCAGCACGGCAACGTCGTCATTGAATTCACGTTCGAACTGAGCCAAATCGCCGACGTAGTCGACGCCTTTGTTGAAGCGTCCGGTGAACTTCGGCGCGATCGTTTGCACACGGATGTTCTCATCCGCCAGCATGGCCAGGATGATCAGCAATTCCGGGGGCGTTTGCGGCTCGTCTGTCTCGTCCATCGAGACTTCGGCGATGTAGTTGCCTTCGCCTTTGACGGATGCGATGTGGCGATCGATCTCGCCTGCTTCTTTGGTGGCCAACATGTACTGACCAGCGACTCGGCGAACGTCTTCTTCGGTGATCGTCAGCGGAGCGGAGAGGCCATCGAGTTCGAGCGTGCCGATCAGTTCGCTGTGCTTGGCTACGAAAGCGTCGATGTCAGCCGGGTCGGCAGGTTTGCCAATCGAATCAGCAACGTCGAGCGTGAAGAAGTCCGAGCAAGGCAGGAACGGTTCGACGGTTTGCAAACCGATGTGGTCCGCGTCGACGTGCCAAGGGCGATCGAAGCCAAGCTTTTCGACGGCGGCAGCGGCAGCGTCATGCACACTTTGTGGTTCCGAGCCCACAAAGGTGTGCTCGCGATTGGATTTATTCCAAACCGGAGCGACGTGGATGCCCTTTTCGGCCAGACGAGTGAAGGATCGCAGTTGAGCGGCCGCTTGGTGGGCGAAGCGGTCACCGACGCCGAAGGAGTATTTCTCGATCGTTAGCAAGGGAAGGCTCTCGAGGCATGGGGGGATGTATGAGATGGTTGCTTAGCAATATGACCGATTCAGCCCATTTCGACCACGGGGTTGTTTGTGCCCTTTGGAACCCTAAGCCTTAGCTCTGTATAGACTTCGGTGTCTGCTGATCCGCTTCGCGAAACAACGCGCCAGCCCTTGTTAAGCAGGTCGGCAGGAATGATCGGGTAGAACCTCACGTAGGCGAGTCTCTCTGAGACTCGCAAATGACAGCGTCTCGGAGAGACGCCTCTACGTGATCAAGCCCAAGG
>NZ_JBICHO010000228.1:0-30215 GCF_043100905.1 Rhodopirellula sp. JB055
TGAGAGCTTCCGGGCCGCCAATGAGCGCGCTCTGGTGGTCCTCTCGATGCGGCTCTCCTACCGGATGATCCACGAGGAGGGGCGCTACCTGCTTTGCGTGGACGCCTGTCATGCCGGTTCGATCAACGGTTTTTTGGCCGAACCGGATCACACGGCCTATGACACATCCAAAGGCGCCGTCGCTGCAATGGTGCGGTCCCTTTGCGTGTCACTGGCTCCCCATCGGATTCGAGTCAACTCCATGGCACCGGGATTGGTGCGAACGCAACTGACCGACGTCGTCAATCACGACACTTCGATCGAATCCTGGATGCAGTTGCACACGCCCAACGGTCAAATTCCGTCTCCGGACGCCTGCGTCGGAGCCGCCATTTTCCTGCTCAGTGACGTCGCCGAACATGTTCACGGGCAAACGCTGTTGGTCGATGGCGGCATGAGTGCGTGGCAACAACCCGACCTTCCCGTGGATCAATGATCTGCGTTTCCTTTCCCTCTTTCCTTCCCTCCCTTTCCCACCGAAGTCACGCACCATGTCTCACCACCGATTCCGATTCCACCGCGTGTTATTCGCGGCCGTGCTTCTCTTTAGCGCAGTAGGTTCCTTCTCACCTGGCCTCGTTCGCGGCGACGTCAAACTGCCTGGTTTCTTCACCGATCACATGGTGCTGCAGCAAGCAAAACCAATCCGTGTTTGGGGGTGGGCAGAGCCTTCGGAAAAGGTCCACGTCACAATCGGTGACGACCAGGCCAGCACGCTAGCCGATGAGGAAGGGAACTGGTTGGTCGAACTTCCCAGTCGCCCAGCGAGCGCCGATCCCGTTGAAATCAAAGTGGTTGGTAACAACGAACTTCAGCTCACCGACATTTTGATTGGCGAAGTCTGGCTGTGCTCGGGCCAATCCAACATGGAATGGCGAGTCCTGTCGAGCGTCAACGCAGATGAAGAAATTGCAGCGGCAAACTTCCCGCAAATCCGGCACATGAAAGTGCCTCGCACTCCGTCGCCGATCGCTGCGGATGACGTGCCTGCACCATGGCAAGTCTGCTCGCCCGAGACCGTCGGCCAATTCACCGCAGCCGGCTACTTCATGGCTCGACGATTGCACAAAGAACTGAACGTCCCGATTGGATTGGTCAATTCATCTTGGGGAGGCACTCGCATCGAGCCTTGGACTCCACCGGTTGGGTTTGAAGGCATCGAAGAACTCCAAGACATTTCAGTCTCAATCACCCAGCGCACGCCGGGAACAGACGCGTTTGAATCAGCACTTCAGAAGCATTTGAATTCGACCAAGGCGTGGGTGACGAAGGCGGAGCAAGCCCTGGCGACCGACACCTACATTGAACCCGCCCCCGAATACCCAAGCTCGTTGACGCCGTTCACAACGCGCAGCCAACCCACCACGCTTTACAACGGCATGATCCACCCGCTGATTCAAATGCCGATCCGCGGTGCGATCTGGTACCAAGGCGAGGCCAATCACCGTGAAGGAATGCTGTACACCGCGAAAATGCAGGCTCTGATTGAGGGCTGGCGGACGAAGTGGAACCAAGGACCATTCCCGTTCTACTTCGTGCAAATCGCTCCCTATCAATATGGCGACGAAGCCGGATCAGTCTTGGCCAAATTTTGGGAAGCCCAAGCGGCAGCGCAGTCCATCCCGAACACCGCCATGGTCGTCATCAACGACATCGCCACACTGAGCAACATCCATCCGCCGAACAAGCAAGACGTGGGCAAGCGTTTGGCAGACCTTGCGCTGCATCATGATTACGGAAAAACGAACGTGATCGCGCACAGCCCTGAACTGGAGTCCATGCAAACCGAAGGCAACCAGCTTCGCCTGCGTTTCAAACATGTTGGCGGCGATCTCAAAACCAGTGACGGAAAATCACCCAATTGGTTCGAGATCATTGGCCCGCAATCAGGCGGATTCCAACCGGCAACGGCCAAGATCGAAGGGAACGAGATCGTTCTGTCCTCGCCCAATGCCGCACCCCCTGTCGCCATGCGTTTCGCGTGGGACAAACTGGCAGAACCCAACCTTCGCGGCGCGACTGGTCTGCCCGTCTCCGCCTTCCGAGCTGGCAAGGTGCCTGAGTTTGCTCAGACAATCCCCGAAGCGGACGATTACGAACTGGTCTATGAGCTGGACCTGAACAAGCTTGGGGCATCGATCCAGTACGATGTCGACCGACACGAAGCCATGCCCCAATTCGATCGAGTGGCCTACCTGGTGTCTCTCGAGGACGCCAGCGGCAACGTGAAATCGGTCTTCGTCAGCATGGATGCGTTCACCGACGACATCACGAAAATCGGGATCCCAACCGCGGGGACCAAGGCAACGTTCCAACAACCCGTCGAATCCATGAACGTCTACGCCAGTGACAACAGCGTGACCGCAGGAACCGAAATCAAAGAGGGCTGGATTGAGTTTTGGCCAAACAACTACGGTCCCGCCAATGACGCGAAGGTGCCGGGAGCGTCGGGCACTGCGTATGACTTTGGTGACTCGCCCGGGCCGCCAATCAATGGGTACGGATGCATGCAAGTCCACAACGTTGGCGCACGCGAAACCGTCTTTGCGATCAACAGTTGGAAGCGAGGACGGGATGCGGATTTGGGAATCGGCAACCACTCGGGCGAGCACACCGATTGGACGTTCGCCACCAACGCGTCTCAGTACGAACAAAAGAAATTGCAGGTTTTGGTTCGTCCCGTGAAGTGACAACAAAGTTGCGACAGCAACCTGCAGCATGTTGGTCTCCAACGTGAGCTTGCGTTTGTCTCGGTGGGGGACCACCGAGCGACGGACTTGAGGCTCAGTGGTTGGCTTGGCCTTTGATCGTTCGCTGAGCGACTTCCCAGGCCTCGTTAAGATGCTCGGCGTAAACGTCAGAAGACAGCAGATTTTCTTCCGAGGTGTTGCCACGGATTTCGATCAGCCATCCGTCGATGTAGGGCGATGCATTGATGACCGAAGGTTCGTCCATCGCGTCACCATTGATTGCGACCAATTCACCCGCGATGGGCGAGAACAAATCGCTTTCGGCTTTCTTGCTTTCAATCGATCCGATCGTTTTGCGGACCGACAAGGGCGTCCCGGGGTCCACGATCCAGTCCAGAAAGTAGACGTCTTGCAGCAACCGCACCGCGTAGGCTGACAAACCAAACCGCCACACGCATTGATCACTGCCACTGGCAGCGGACTGGTCCGGCGATGGCGTCGCCCACATATGATTTTTCGCGTAGCGATAACTCTTTGGGAACGAGGCCTCGAACTCGCCCATTGCGAATTGAAACTGTTCTCCGAGAGTGGAATCCGAATCGTTCATCTGGATTGATCTCGCTGGTTCACTTGGTTGCCGCGACGTCTTTTTCGCCATGAACGAACCCTTGCGGGAAGACCCGTTCAAACTTGCTGGTCGCGACGCGTTTCCACAATCCGGTGCGGCCCACGACTTTGCCGACTCGCGACACAGGCACGCCCCAATCAGTCGATTCGACGATCGATGCTTCCTCGGGTGAAACGCAGAAGATCAATTCGAAGTCTTCGCCATCGCTCCAGGCATGTTCCAGCGGTGTGCGGCCACTCGTTTCTGCAAACCGCTGGGCGGCTTCGGAAATCGGCAACGTTTCGAGCTCCAACTCCGCCCCCATTCGACTGGCCGCGAGCATCCGGTCGAGATCCAAACTGAAGCCGTCACTGACATCGATTGCCGCATGCACGTCGACCTTCTGTTTCAGTTTGGCCGCTAGCTCCACCCTTGGTTCGGGTCGCAGGTGTCGCCCCAGCAAACTGCCGCCGAGCGTTCCGGTGACGAACAGGGCGTCGCCTTCCTCGGCTCCCGTTCGCAACCATGGTTTTTCGACCCAACCCAGCAACGTGATGCTGATCGAGAGCGGACCGTCATAGGTGGAAAGATCGCCGCCAGCGATCGCGACCTGATACTTTTCGGCTGCCTCGAGGATCCCCTCGTAGACTTCACCGGCGATCTCCGTCGCGTTTTCAGATGGCAGTGCCAATGTCACCAATGCCGATGAAGGCGTCGCGCCCATCGCGGCGATGTCACTGAGATTGATCGCCATGGCTTTGAAACCGATGTCGGCCAGCGACTGGTCCTCGGAACGAAAATCCACGCCGTCGAGAATCTGGTCGGTGCAGGCGACCTGACGAAGCGGCTTCTGCCCCGCGGCGGACGCTTCCGGCCAATCAATCACGGCTGCATCATCACCAATGCCGACGGCGACCTGAGGCAATTGACGGGTTCGACCGCGAAGGTAAGCGAGAAAGGATTGTTCCATTCTGATTTCGGCTTCTATGTCGGGGGAAAATGGCAAGGCGCGCCACGCGGGATGGGGGCACTAGCGATTGTCTTCGCCTCCACGCCGAATCAACACAATCCCCCACAGTTTACTCGGCCAGCAGTTGCTCGATGGTTTGACGCATTTGCTGCTCACCGGGAGTGCCTTGCCAGTTCATTTCACCCTGCCACCATCGACGAATGAACCCCTTCTTGTCAATCAAGTAGGTCGTCGGCCACATCGTATTTCCCCAAGCGTTCCAATTGCCGGACCCTTCGTCAAACAGGACCGGGTATTCGAAACCGTCCTTTTCGACAGCAGCCAAAACGCGATCTCGATTTCGCTCCGCCGACGTTTCAGGTCTCTGGATCGCGATCACAACCAATCCCTGATCGGCCATGTCGTCATGCCACGCTTGGTAGTGAGGGAAATTCCGCTGACAGTTGATGCACTGAAATGCGTAGAAGTAAACCACCACCACTTTGCCACGCAGATCCTCCATCGAGACGGGCTCTCCTTGCAACCATTCCGCACCGTCGAGCACAAACTCGGGGGCTCGCGGGTAAGTCCGCATCACCTTGGAAAAGTCAAATGTTTTGCCGAGCAACGATCCGATCTTGGCCTGCTGATCCCGTGTCAACACACTGACAAGACTCTGCCGTTCCCGAGCTTGAATGGCGGTGGCATCCTTGGCGGCGGCGGAGGCTTCCAATTCTTTTTCTGCGACCTGTTTCTGTAGTTTCGCGACCTCGGCATCCGTTGAAGCAAATGTCTTTTTCAGTTTCTCGACCTGGCTGTCGCTCAGTTCCAACGCAGCGACCACATCGGGATGCACGATGAAGCGGGTTCCAGCCGCTTGCTTTTCCAGTTGCTGCAAGCGGTTCATTTGGTCGCCCGACAAAATGCCAGACAGCCGGCTTTTCAAGATCGTTGTCAATTCGCCGATCTCGGCGGACTGCTTTTCGAGCGGAGCAATCCGGTTGACCCACCAACGAGGATCCACCTCTGCAATCGCATCGTAGACCTGATCGATTTGGTCAGTGGAAAGCTGCAGTTCCGCGTGCACCGAATCGTCGCGAATCATCTGCAGCACATACGGCTGACTCTGCGACGCAGATACCTCAGCCGCCACCGCCGCTTTCGTGCTGCCGACGACCGCAGTAACCCCCAGCACCCCTGCGACCAAGAACAGGACAAATCGAATCGACATAATGAGTCTCGCTCGAGAAGACGGGATCGCATAACAGAAGGCGGTCTCAGTTGAAAAGCAGCTGATCCTGCATCCGACAACTGAACCAACCCAAAATGATTGTATCCAGCCAATCCCCGCCAAAGCTTGAGTCATGCCAGAACAAGCCCGAACAGGAACGATCGTTCTGAGCAAACTCACCCCAATCGAGCGGGCACCGGAAATTGCAAACTGAATTTCGTGCCGCGCCCGGTTTCACTTTGAACGGTGATGCGTGCCCCGTGGGCTTCAATGATTTTTCGAGCGGTTGGCAATCCCAAACCTGAGCCCCCGTCTTTGGTGCTGTAAAACGGCTCAAACATGTGCAGCACAGTGTTGTCGTCGACCCCGGTGCCAGTGTCGATCAAATCCAAGTTCACCCCGCCGCGGGTGCTGTATGTACGAGCCCAAAGCTGCCCGCCGTCAGGCATCGCTTCCAACGCATTCTTCACCAAATTCATCAGTGCTGATTGCAGGGCGTCACTGTGCAAGCGAATCGATGGCAAATCGGGATCGAGATACCGCTGCAACTCAACGTCTTGGGAATCCGCCTGAGCTTGGTAGGCATCGAGGACCTGCTGAACCTGGTCATTCAGACTGCCAGGAACCAAATCGATGTGCCGCAACCTTGCGAATCGCAGGAAATCTCGAAGCAGACCTTCCATCCGTTCGCATTGGTTGCGAACCATGTCGACTCGACTTTGGCAGCGACGACTCGACGGAGAATCGATCTCCATCAAATCTTCACTCAGCAAGTCGATGTTCATGTGAATGATGGAAAGCGGGTTCTTGATCTCGTGCGCCAGCGACCCAGCGAGTTCCGCCAGTTCTTCGTAGTGGCCGCGTGCCTCTTGCATTTCCGCTTCGTGCCGTGCTTGCTCGCGAGACCGATCGCCGCGATTCGAATGAGCATGGGAGCGTTCAGCGCCCGACTGGGCACCTGGATTATCCGAAGGCAATGCGTCGTCGTGATTGGAAAAAATCGGCTCGGACATGAATGAACGCGGGAAGAGGGCGGGCAACGGATCGGCCCCATCTCTCCAGAGGACTCTGGGCTCTCCAGAGGACTCTGGGCTCTCCGGAGGGATTCGGGCCGGTCCATTGTATCGCTCAATCGCCCCGCTGCCGATTGCCACCCTTCCGATTTCGAGGTCGTGCCCTTTTCAAGCTGTTGGCTTGCAAAGCCTTTCTCATCACCCTCCCAGGGGAGGGAGATGAGAAACGCCTGGCAACACAGCACATCAAAACGGCACTCCCCTTTTGCAGGTGAGTGCCCAGAGGCAGCCCCGGCGTGGAATCGAACCGGAAACGAGAGGTCACTGACGACCTCGACGAACGTGTGCTTCGCAGCTAAAACATTCGATTCGCTCATTTCTTTCCCCGAACGATCTCGATGGGTCGCAAATGTCCTCCGCTGCCACCACTTCCGAAACCGCTCCGAACTCCGACCCGTACATTCAATCGCTGTTCGCCGAACGAATTGGCGGAGCGAACTATGGCAAGAGCACTGAGATCTACAAGTTCGAAAAAATCAAACGCGCCAAACGCAAAGCCTTGGCAGAGCACCCCGAACGACAATTGCTGGACTTCGGGATTGGCGAAAACGATTCCATGGCCGACGCGTCGATTCGCGAAGTCATGGGACGCGAGATCAACCAAGTCGAAAACCGCGGTTACGCTGACAACGGTGTCGCGGAATACAAGGAAGCCGCCGCTCGGTTCATGCAGCGTCAATTTGGCGTGAAGCTCGATCCCGAAACGCAGATCAACCACTGCATCGGCAGCAAACCTGCCTACGCGATGTTGCCGGCATGCTTCATCAACCCAGGCGACATCACGATGATGACCGTGCCGGGGTATCCGGTCGCAGGCACTCACACGCGCTACTACGGTGGTGACGTCTACCGATTGCCGCTTTTGGCCGAGAACAATTTTTTGCCTGACTTGGGCGCGATTCCGGACGACATCTTTCGTCGCACCAAGTTGATGATCCTCAACTACCCGAACTCGCCAACTGGCGGCACAGCACCCAAGTCTTTCTTCGAAGACGTGATCGCCCTGGCGAAAGAAAAAGAGTTTGTGGTCGTCAATGACGCCGCCCACATCATGCTGACCTTCGACGGCAAACCCTCCAGCTTCCTGGAAGTCCCCGGTGCACTGGACGTAGGTGTCGAAGTTCACTCGATGAGCAAAGGCTACGACATGATCGGATGGCGAATGGGATTTGTCGCGGGTCATCCATTGGTCGTCAAAGCGTTCTCGGATGTCAAAGACAACAGCGACAGCGGGCAATTCATTGCCACTCAAAAGGCCGCCGCTGCAGCACTTGATGACGACTCGATTCCAGAACGCATTCGCACCAAGTACCGCCGACGAATGGAGAAACTGGTCAAGGTCCTGCGTGATTGTGGCTTCGAAGCCGAGATGCCCGGCGGAACGTACTTCCTCTACACCAAGTCACCTTCTGGAACGGCCAGTGGCGAAACCTTTGCCGCCGCGGAAGACGCGACGCGGTTCCTGATTGAAGAAAACGGCATCGTCACCGTGCCATGGGATGACGCCGGTTCATTCCTTCGATTCAGCGTGACTTACATTGCAGAAGACGAGGCGGCCGAAGACGCCTTGATGGCCGAAACGGCGGCCCGGTTGAAGGGAGCCGGTTTGCAATGGAAATCCTAGGCGGTCCCCATTTCGCGGTCGCGGGCGCTGGCGAAAGCCACGGCCCCGCTGTCACCACGATCATTCATGGGTGCCCTCCTGGGGTTCGCATTCGCCGACGCGACGTCCAACCGTTCCTTGATCGGCGGCGTCCAGGTGGCAACAAACACGGCACACCCCGCAACGAGAAGGACAAAGTCATCTTCTTATCGGGGCTGTACCGGGATGATACGGAGTCACTGCTGACCGGATCACAGTTGTCGGTCGAGGTGGACAACCAATCGTTTGCGACCGAAGGCTACGAAGACGGATTCACCACCGGGGAACCCGTCGCAGCGATCGTTCTTTCAACCAGCAAAAAGTCAGGCGACTACACGCAGTTCAGTGGCCCCACCGGCGAAGTCCGACCGGGGCACACCGACTTAGTGAAATTTCATCAATCGCAAGGTTTCGTCGATGTTCGCGGCGGCGGGCGTTCCAGCTATCGCTCGACCATCACGGACGTCATTGGTGGCAGCGTCGCTCGCATCATCCTGCGGGAATACTTTGGAACCCGGTTTGTCTCTTCGATTTGCCAAGTCGGTGCGCTCAAAGCCAGCCGAAGTTTGGCAGACAGCCTGACGATCGAGAATGTCGACGAAATCGAAAAGACGCTCGGCGAAGCGGAGATCGCCTCGATCGACCTGAACTTCGCGACCGAGGCTGGCGAGCTGATCAAAGAAACTCGCAAACGGGGCGATTCGCTTGGTGCGGCGGTCGAAGTGGTCGCCGTTGGCGTTCCACCGCTTCTCGGCCAACCACTCTACCAAAGCCTGAAGGTCCGGCTGATGGGAGCCCTCGGTGGACTCAACGCGGTTCAATCCTGCGAGATTGGATCGGGCACCGATGTCATCCCAAGAACCGGAAGCGTGAACAATGATCCGATTCGCAGCAATGGCTATCAATCCAACACTCACGGCGGACTGATTGGAGGCATCACGACCGGCAACCCACTGGTCGCGCGAGTTGGCTTCAAGCCCACCTCGACGATCAATCTGCCACAAGATTCCATCAACAAACAGTTCGATGAAATCGACTTTGAGTTGGCGAAGGGCCGGCACGATCCATGCGTTGGCGTTCGCGCTGGCGTGACTCTGGAATCACGCATGGCAATTGAACTGCTCAACTCCGTGTTGGCCTATCAAGCCACCGCGCATTGCGGCGACTCCATCAAACTCTTCTGATCAAACCCGTTGAGCGATGAACGGGATGGAATATGCGAGCCGTTCGCAGTCGGTCCCGGTTCGTCTCGGCGGAGGGCCACCGAGACTGAGCGAGTCATGCGTCGGCGATCTCAGATCGCTTCGCTGCCCTCGAACAAGGACACCTCGGCTCCATCCAGGAAGCTGACCAGTGACTTGGCACGATAAGGCTGTTGCAGTTTGCGGACCGCTTTGCTCTCAATTTGCCGCACTCGTTCGCGAGTGACTTGGAAGATCCGGCCGACCTCTTCCAGCGTGTAGGTGTAACCGTCGGCCAAGCCGTATCGCAATCGAAGGATCTCACGTTCGCGATAGTTCAGCGTTTCCATCGCCAAATCGATCTGGTGTTTCAACGCTTCGCGATTGGTTTCCACCAACGGGTCATCATTGCGATGGTCTTGCAAGAATTCACCAAACACGCTGTCGTCATGATCGCCCACTGGTTGATCGAGCGACAATGGCTGGCGGCTCATCTTCAAGATCACGCGAGTGTCATCCAGCGACAAACCGCTGCGCTGAGAAACTTCTTCCGCGGTGGGTTCGCGACCATGCTCTTGAACTAAATCGCGTGTGATTTGGCGAATTTTGTTCATCGTATCGATCATGTGCACAGGCACACGAATCGTGCGGCTTTGATCCGCGATCGCACGCGTGATGGCCTGACGAATCCACCATGTTGCATACGTGCTGAATTTATAGCCACGGGCATGTTCGAATTTGTCGACCGCTCGCATCAAACCTGTGTTGCCTTCTTGGATCAAGTCCAAGAATGACAGCCCTCGGTTGCGATACTTTTTCGCAATCGAAACAACCAATCGCAGGTTACCCGCCGACAACACACGCTTGGCTCCGTCGTAGTCATCGCGATAGGTGTCGCAGCGTTCAATTCGGCGAGCCAAGGTGCGAGGTGTTTCGTAGGTCAATCGCATCAGGCTTCGCAGTTCGGATCGCAACTCATCCCCGGATGGCATGCCAGGCATGGTCGAACGATGAGTGTCGGCCAAGATGGATTTGATCTCTTGCATCCGTTCGCAACTGCGTCGCAGCTTTTCAAAGATCGGCTGCAGCTTGTTGGTTCGCAGGTTCATTTCCTCGACCAACCGAACGGCCTTGTTTCGGCGGATGACGAGATTCCGCCACGCCGCACGACGGCGACGCATCGGCAGCGAAGCATTGATCGCCACCATGTAATCGCCACGATTCTCACGCAGCAAATAATCCAGCGTGCGTGTATTTGGAACGATCCGTTTCATGATCGCTTTCTTCTCAGTCGCGTTGGTCACGCTGACTTCGATGGTGCGATCCAATCGCAATTGTTTGTCGCGAACCTGCTGCAGCAACTTCAGTGCAGCTTGCAACATGAAGTCCGTTGCCATCATGCAGTGGCGGTAGCGTTCTCGCGTGGCTTCGATCTGTTGCGCCGCGGCGACCTCTTGGTCTCGCGTCAGCAATGGGATTTGGCCCATTTGCATCAGGTACATACGCACCGGATCTTCGGTGGGATCGGTCGGAAACTCGTCGCGACGAGAAACCGCATCTTCATCACCTACCGCACTGGTCTCGATTTCCTCGGAGATCGAATCCGAGAATTCCTGACCCATCGTGCGGGACCGGCGACTGACCGAATCCTCGGCATCAAAGGCGTCGTCCTGCAAGCTACGGCGGCTGAGCTTCTTTCCCATCAAGGTCTCCTCGACACCCGAAACATTTTCAACACGATTGGGTGAGTGAGACCAAGCACCGGCGGTGCCAGTCGCCTCTTGAGGCAACACATATATCATAGCAAACCGTTGTCGCAGAAGGAGTTAGGCGGACTGACCGCCTGCGGGCAAGATGAGTTTGCGACGTGGCGTGTGGGTTCCAGACATCACCCATGTTGCGTTCCCACAACACTCGGTGAAAAACCACCACACACCTCAACACCGTGACTATTTGATGCACGACGTTCCCCCGCCTCGCATACAAAAACGTAGGTCACGTCTGAGCGATGTCATGCAAGAATTGAATTTCGTTGTCATCAATTTGGCCCTGGAGGTATGGAACGCCCTGAATAGGCGGCGGGGTTCCAAACCCGCCCGAATCAACACTCTGCTCCCTGCCAAGGTGGCTTTGATGATGCTGAGCTCCGCCGTCCGCTACAACGATTCGCACCCAACGTCTAAACTCGTTCGTGACGTTGCCATTGGTGAGTGATCGCAAAAGCGGCCCAACCAATAAGACGCAGCTCGACGACGCGAAGTTCCGTGGAGGTTCCTCGAATGCGACTGGATGGATTGGATGAGTGATTGGGCCGACTACGCGCCGCTGAGCCCCGAACATTTCTCCGACCCGTCGCGTGTTGCCAACTCGCTGGCTGCGATTGCAGCCAGCGGTGTGTCCGACGACCTGCTGCAACTGCTCTGGGGGGGATTGGTCGAACACCTGCACCTGACCGACGCCCCCGACGAATCCATCGATCGTTTGAGCCAGTTCATCGGCGTCTCACGCAGTCCGATGGCGTTGCTGGCGTTGTTTGAACGCGATCCGATGATGCTGCCCGCTTTGCTGCAAGTGCTCAGCACCAGCCCCGCGATCGCGAAATTGCTGATCAACGACCCGGAAAGCTTCGACCTGATTCGAGCCAGCGACGGGTCCCCGGCCCAACGTTCGGTCTTGGTCGACGAACTGTGCGGCGAAATGAAGACGATCCAGTCTCATCGCCGCGCCGCCTTTGCTATCCGCCGGTTTGCCAGCCGAGAAATCTTGCGAATTGCCTACGGTGAGTTTGTTCGCGACCTGCCGCCCGACAAGGTTCAATCTCAGATCAGCTTTGTCACCGATGCGATCATGGAAGCCGGTTTGGCATTCGCGATTTCATCCGTGTTGGCCAAACGACCAACGCCGCAACGCATCGACGGGAGCCAACCGACGTTCTCGGTGATCGCGCTGGGCAACTACGGCGGGCAAGAAATTGGCTATGAATCGCAACTGGACCTGCTGTTGCTGTGCGACCAAATCGATCGCAAGAACGCCAGCCACATCGACTTCCACCGGCAGGTTGCTCGCGGCCTGGTGGAATTGTTGCAATCCAATGGCAGCCAGGTCATCCCGTTCTCATTGCGGTTCGACCATCAACCGACCCAGAACGAGTTGATGATGTCTGACTCGCAGCGTCTGGGCGTCCAATCGACACGCAAGCAATCTTCATTGGGGCATCAGCCAACCAGCAGTTCCGGAGCAGACATCGACTTTTTCGGCATCAACGAAGCAGCGACCCACTACGAACGCAATGGCCGCACCTGGCAACGCCTCGCATTCGTCAAAGCTCGCCATGCCGCCGGCGACGAAGCTCTTTCGCAATCGTTCCTGAACCGAATCGAACCTTGGGTTTATCACCACCTGCTGACTCGCAGCGAGATCGCGGACATTCGGGTGCTCCGCCGAAAACTGGAAAAGCGAGCCCTCGCGACCACCTCCACCGACGGCACGCCGATCTCCGATGTTCCCGGTGGGCGCCGCGACATTGAGCTCACGATCCAGTTTTTGCAATTGCTTCACGGAGGCGATTTGCCCGACGTCCGCGTGACCGGAACTCTTCCCGCCATCACCGAACTCTCGCGACACGGTTGCCTGACGTCTCAGGAGGCCACCATCCTTTCGACCAATCATGCGAAACTGTGTCGCTTGGAACACCTGTTGGCAGTGTTGTTTGATCACCGGATTTCTCACTTGCCCGACGATCCAGACGTGCGTGCTCGACTGGCATGGCGTTTGGGCGTGCGGACCGAATCGACCAACGCGGCGGCCATTCACGTTAAAGGAGACGCCACTCGCTTTGAAGCAATGCTGCAAGAAACGTTCGATGTGAATCGCAAGATCATCAATCACTTGATGGTTGACGAAGTGCCTCCGAGCGAATCGCCTGCATCCAATGAAGATTCCAACGACGATGGCGATTCAAACTCTCAGCATGATTTAGCAGTGATCACGGAACTGGTCCTGGACCCTGATCCTGACATGGATGTGTTCCAACAAACCATGTCACAGTATGGGTTCAGCAACGTCTCCCAGGCGATCTCCAATGTGATTGCTCTCAGCCAAGAAACGGTTTCTTTTCTTTCGCCTCGTCGCTGCCGTCACTTCTTTGCTGCCGTCGCCCCGCGGGTTCTGCAAGAAATCGCTGCAGCACCTGATCCGGATTCCACGCTGACTCGCCTAGTCGCGATGACGGATTCGATCGGAGCCAAAGCAACGTTGTGGGAATTGCTGCGGACCAACGACGCAACGCTGCGTCTCACGATCTCGATGTGCTCGTTGGCCCCTTACCTGACCAACATCCTGATCGATCACCCCGGCATGATCGACGAACTGATCGATTCATTGGTGATGGATCGCCTGCCCACCACCGAACGCTTGGACGCCCAAACGATTCGACTGTGTGAAGGTGTCGACGAGATCATTGACGTTCTCAGGCACGTCAAGGCAAGCGCTCATTTGATGATTGGCGTCCGCGATCTGCTGGGCAAGGAACCCATCGATTCGATCAGCCAATCATTGACAGACACCGCGGAGGCCTGCCTGCGCCGCGTCATTGATCAAGAACACGAACTCCTCGCGCGGCGTTACGGCGACCCTCTCGACCCCAAAGGAGAACCGTCGGAACTGGTCGCGGTCGCACTGGGACGGTTCGCGGGAGGCGAGATGAATTACCACAGCGACTTGGACCTCACCTTTTTGTACACGTCCGAAGGCGAAACCAAGCGTCGTGTTGGCGGCCCCAAATCGACGCTTTCCAACCGCCAGTTCTTCAATCAGTTGGCAGGCAACGTTCTTCGACGGATGGATCAATCCAGCGAAGGCCGCCTCTACGAACTGGACCTGCCGTTCTCCGGCGGAGCCGACGAGTCCGTGCTAGCGATTTCGCGAGACCAGTTTTTGAAGCCATTTCGCTTGCGGACGGCGTCGCTATGGCAATCTGCGACTCTCTGCAAGGCTCGCCCGATCTCGGGGTCACGGGAAGCTCGTGAATCAATTGACCAAACGCTTCGCCGCGCGGTTCGCAGCGTCAAATGGCGAGACAGCATGCACAACGAACTTCGTGATTGGCGAGAAAACAACGAATCGACCGCGGGTCCCAACAATCTCAAACGCGGTGCCGGAGGATTGGTGGACGTCGAACTGATTGCTGCAGTGGGAGTCCTTCGAAAGTCGAACGACAGTGACGTTTCCTTCCCCGCCAACACCGTTGAGTGCTTCGAAGAACTCTCTCGCATTGAGTGCTATTCCAAAGACGACGTCCAAACTCTGATCCGCAATTACCGATTGCTGCGAAGCATCGAAGGTAAACTTCGACTGCTCAACACCGCCGCTCGACACGAACTGCCGATCGGCTTTGAAGACGAAGATCCGCCTTTGGAGATTCAGCAACTGGCGATCTTGACCGGAGCAGAATCGCCTTGCGAGTTGGGAAAACAATGCGAATCAATCCGCGAAGAAAACCGTGAATTGCTCAATCGGTTGGTGCCCAGGACCTCGTAGCCCTATCAACTCCCTATGCAGGGATGCAGGAATGTTTGAGTTGAATCTTGCGAGCCGTTTGGGCGTTAGCTGGGCTTTCAAAAGGTTGGTATTGAAACGGAAAACGCGACGTTGATTTTTGTTCTGTCCTACGCACCAACGGGGCGAAGTCGAGGAACAGAACCTGCGCAGTCCAAAACGCTGTCAATATCAACCTTTTGACAGTCCAGCGTTAGCCCCGGTCAAGTGCGGGAACCGTGGCGAACGCCATGCGGCTCACATACCCGATGACACGTGCGAAACTGTTGAACGTGATCCAGTCCGAACGCGATCCATCTCGTGAGACGAAGGTCAGAGTGTCGCTTCAATCCACTCACGCCAATCTTGCCACTGCATTTCATCCATGCTGGAAGTTGGCAAGGAGGGCAGCATCACCGTTCGTCCCAGATCGGGACGTTCCAGGTGCACTGACAGCAACCCATTGATATCCAGTTCAAAACCAAGCCGCCGCATGGGATTCACTTCATCGGGAGCCACTTCAATGGTATGCCGACCGAGCGTTTGCCAGTTCTCACCATTCTTGCCCGAGGACTCGACCAACGACAAAGTCATCTGGTTGTCTCGAGCGGTGCCGTTGAGTTGACGGTTCGTTCGAGCTGGCGTCGGGGTGCCGCGTGGAATGATCGGTAAAATCCTCCGCTTGCCATCGCGGTCCGCGACCACGAAACCAATGGAATGCCCTGCCACACCCTTCGCAGGCGGTTCCGTGCACAACTGCCCCGGCAATTCGGACGCGACGCACGCTGCGGCACCGCGAGCCGCATCCACCTGATCATAAAATGCAATCGCTGCATTGGGTGCCCCGTTCGCCAGCACACGGTCGCGAATCGCAGGCAGACGCAACAACGGCCCCATGGCCAAACAATGCCGCAAATCGGATGGCAGAACGCCTGCACGCAGACAAACCAACTGAATGCTTTCTTCAATGGACTCCAGCAAATCTTCGCATTCATTCAACCACTCATCGCGAGTCACATCGACGGTATCCAGGTGATTCTGATGAGCGATCTCCACCCGGGTTTCTGGCATCAACAACAGTTGATTCATCGCCCGCTCACCGGCCATTTGGATGCGTGTGACATGAATCAATTCCTGACGATTGGCAGGCATCCCTTGAATTCGTTTGGGAGCACATGCCAAACGGGAGGAAATCATTTCGACCAATCGTCGAGACCACGCCATCGTGCCCAAGCACCAATGTCCCGAGGTCGCGATTTGTCGAATTTGACCGCCGTAAACCTGCAGGACAGAAACGTCCAGCGATTGCCCCGTCAGCCCCACGTACAGAATCGGTGCCGAAGACTGAGGATCGATCGCTGGCGATGGCTCTTCTGCATGATGACTGCGAGGTGGAGTTGTCATCGCAAAACGGGTCACGGCGATGCTCCGTTCAATCAATCGAACCGCGGGCAAACCCGCCAATTGTGCCGACTGATGAATCGCGCGACGATGCAACTGGTCATAGCTCGATGGGACCGTGATCGCGACCGCATCCGGCCAACGTGCGTGCCGTTTCCAATTGGCCCCCAAACCCAGTGGAAAGGACGAATCCCCGTCGGGCGAACCAGGTGAGTCCAATTGGCTCAGTGTGTTGCCCAACAAATGACGCATGCACAACCCCATGGTGACCTCAGGAGGACACATTCGCCCTCCGATCCGGCGCATCATGTCGTCGCGGCCAAAGTACATCATCTGGCAATGAGCCACTCGCTGCGGATGCCGTTCGCGACGTTCATAGGCACTGTCGCCAAACAGAATCGTCGACTGCCCTGATTCGCGATCCGTCTTTTCTGACACAGCGATCCGGCATAGCGCACGAGGCCCTTGCGGCGAGACCCCCGGCCATCCCGACAACATGGTGCCGTCAGACTGCGTGATGGCAGTGGCCGCATGAGTCATCCCCAACTCAATGCCAATGACACTGAGCAACCCTCGGCGAGTGGATTCGCCGCCCACGGTCGTGTGATCTTCGCCGGTTTCGCGTCGCGCGAAATCCAACACCCATGCCGGAGTCGAACGATCATTGTCGTACGGTGCCATTGCCCGTGCGACTTCATCCATCGAACCGTATCGTTCCGCAGGATCCTTGGCCAACATTCGACGCACGATGTCCGCCAGTTTCAGATCCACATCATTCCGAAGCGTCATCAAATCCGGGACTTCACCGTGACGGTGACCATAAACTTGTTCGACCAAATCACCCGTGAACGGTGGATGCCCCATCAACAGATAGAACAGAGTCGCGCCGAGCGAATACTGGTCGCTACGTGAATCAGCCGAGTCGGCGTCCTCGAGTTGTTCCGGTGAGATGAACGACAACGTCCCCAGCAACGGTCGGTTCTTCGCTTCTGTGTTCGTCGAATGAGTGGGCGGAAGATCCTCCGACAATTCCAACTCCCGCGCACTCAAATCTCGAGGTGCCGGGTACCAGTCCGCTGAAAATCGAGCCAGTCCAAGGTCCAACAACTTGATCGTTCCATCATGAGCTCGCATCAAGTTGCCTGGCTTGACGTCGCGGTGCACGATGCCAGCGGCATGAGCGTGGTGCAGCGCGAAAGCGGCCTGACGAATCGCGGACGCGGCATCACCGATCGACATCGGCCCTTGATCATTCACCCATTGCGAAAGCGTTCGTCCATCGACGTACTCCATCGCCAAGTAGTGAATGCCATCGGCTTCGCCCGCATCAAAGGCGGTCACAATGTTGGGGTGCATCAACCGAGACGCGGCACGAACCTCTTCGTAGAACCGGTTGACCGATTCCACTCGATCCAACCAACGAGTGGGCAAAATCTTTAACGCGACCACTCGGCCCATCGACCGGTGCTCTGCCAAGAAAACTTCGCCCATGCCTCCTCGACCGATCGGGCGTCCCACTTTGTAGCCACCCAAAATTTCGGGGATCGACCGGTGGAACGCTTCGACTTCAAATCCAACCTCGGAATGCGTTTGGTCACGCGTCAATTCGCCCATCGAATCTTGGGCCGACGCATCCAACAACTCCGCCCACGAACTGGCATCGTCCCCACCGGACTCACTGGAGTTTTCGGTGTGACTTTGAGAGGCCTGGCCGGCGACGTCGCCGAACCGTTCGGGTTCGTCAGTTGAATGGGACAATGGCAGCGGAAGAAGTGAGACGGCGAACAGAGCAAAACACGACCGAAGTCCCCTCCGGACCAAGTCGCACTCGGTTTCGGAATTCGCGTCCTCGGCCTACACTCTTCTTAATAGCGTAACGACGCAGCGGTAGATTATCCGCCATGATTTTCGCATTTTCGGCCCTTCCGTCCACCCTTCCCACCGTATAAACCGCAACTGTGGCCCCGACATCCCCTTCCGATGCCCCCCGCCTGCGAATCGCTACTCGGGAAAGCCCATTGGCCATGTGGCAGGCCAAACATGTTGCTGATTCCTTGAAAAACCAAGGAATCGTGACTGAAATCGTGCCCTTGGTCAGCAAAGGCGACACCGACATGCGTCCGATCGACGGCACCCGTCAGGTCGGTTTGTTCACCAAACGCATTCAACAGGCCCTCGTCGACGACGAAGCCGATGTGGCGGTCCATTCGCTCAAAGATTTGCCCACCGAACCAGATGAACGGTTCGCGTTGGCCGCCGTTCCAACGCGAGAATCCGTCCTGGACGCTTTGGTATTTGCGGACAACAGCCCCCACTGGGATGCATCGTCCGACGCTTCGAATGCCGGCTCACCGCTGGCGTGCTTGCCACCTGGATCTCGAGTCGGCACGGGCAGCACCCGCCGGTTGGCCCAATTGAAACAGCTCCGCCCCGATCTCGACGTTCTGCCAATTCGCGGCAACGTGCAGACTCGATTGGCAAAGCTCAACGCGGGTGAATTCGACGCGATTGTGTTGGCCCACGCTGGGATCCTGCGGTTGGAAATGACAGACCTTCCTCACCAATTGTTCCCGCTCGACGAGATGCTTCCCGCTCCCGGACAAGGCGCCTTGGGAATCGAGGTTCGAAGTGACCACCCCGAAGCACTGCGTGCAGTCTCCGGTTTGAACGATGCCGCGGCACGATTGGCCGCGACCGCCGAACGCAAGGTTCTTTCCGAACTTCACGGCGGCTGCTTGGCTCCCATCGCTTGCCATGCCCAACTGGAAACGTCTGACCAAACCACGGAACTTTGGCTGAACGCAATTGTGATGTCAGCCGATGGCAAAGAACGACTGCAAGAACAGGCCCGCGTCACGGTCACTCCCGACGACACCGACTTGGACGTTGCCGCTGCCCATCAACTGGGAACCTTAGTCGCCGACCGACTTCGCACGAACGGCGCCGACCAATTGATTCGCACCACTCGCGACGACTCCTGATTCCTCGATCCGAATTCCTCAATTCGATCATCGACCGACACCCTTCCTCTGTTTCACCTCCCTCATCGATCATGAACTCACCTGCGAATTCATCTGCAGCTCGCCCCACCGCCGGCCCCAAAAGCATGGCTGCCTTCGAACGTGCCTCTGCACTGATGCCCGGCGGAGTCAACTCGCCCGCACGAGCGTTCGGTGCTGTCGGTGGAACCCCGTTGTTCATTGAGCGAGCCGAAGGGCCCTACCTATTCGACCTCGATGGCAATCGGTACATCGACTACATCGGTTCTTGGGGCCCCATGATTTTGGGTCATGCGCACCCAGAGGTCATCGCTGCGATCACCGACGCCGCCGCAAAAGGCACCAGCTACGGCGCGCCCACCGAAGCGGAATCGCAATTGGCGGAACAGATCATTGAAGCGGTTCCCAGCATCGAAAAGGTTCGCCTGGTCAACAGCGGCACGGAAGCCACCATGAGCGCGCTGCGTGTGGCTCGGGGTGCAACGGGACGCAAAAAAGTCATCAAGTTCGCCGGCAATTATCACGGCCATGTTGACTCGCTGTTGGTGGCCGCCGGAAGTGCAGCGGCAACGTTGGGCGCCCCTGATTCTCCTGGTGTCACCCCGGGTGCCGTCGAAGACACACTGGTTCTGTCCTACAACGATGTGCCTGGGTTACAAAATGCATTTGCGCGGCACGGCGCTGAGATCGCCGCCCTGATCCTCGAACCCGTCGTGGGCAACATGGGGTGCGTTGTCCCCACGATGGAATTCTTGAACGCCGCGCGGAACCTGACCAAGCAACATGGGTCCATCCTGATCTTCGACGAAGTCATGACGGGTTTCCGGGTGGCATACGGCGGAGCCCAAGAACGCTTCGGGATCACGCCCGACATGACCACGCTGGGCAAAATCGTTGGCGGCGGGATGCCACTGGGAGCCTATGGCGGTCGAGCTGACATCATGAACCAGGTGCTTCCGGCTGGCAAAGTCTTCCAAGCCGGAACGCTGAGCGGAAACCCAGTCGCGGTCGCCGCAGGTTCCGCGACGCTGCGTCTGCTGAAAGACAACCCTCCCTATGAACAACTCGAACGTTTGGCGACTCGCTTGGCCGATGGCCTGGACCGAGCTGCCAGCGACGCGGGGATCGCACACACGGTCGCGAAAGCCGGGGCGATGCTGACGCTGTTCTTCAATCCGGATTCCGTTCAATGCTGGGACGATGCAGATCGCTGTGATCGAGAAGCGTTTGGGCGTTACTTCTGGGGATTGATCCAAGAAGGCATCTACATGCCGTGCAGCCAATTCGAAGCGATGTTCTTCAGCCAGCAACACACCGAAGCGATGATCGACGAAACGATCGCCGCCGCCGCCAAGGTTCTGAAGTCGCTGTAGGCAGGTCATGGCGACATCAGCGGTGCGGCTCAACGAGCCGTTGCCTCGCGACCTCGGTGCAGATGCTTAACCTGGATTCTGGCCGTCTTGATAAGCACGCAGGCGATCGATCAACACCAACAATCGATTCGCGGCTGTGGGCAGGGCAACTTCACCAAGCTCGGTGAGTGCGGCAGATGGCCCACGAGTTTTCTCGCAAACCTGTTGCATCTCGACCGAGATGCGGCGAGCCAAGCGGTCTTGGTCCTGGCAGAACCGAAGGCGGGTTTTCCAACGAGCCACGTTCTTGGCTTCTTCGGTCGCAGGGACTCGATCGCCAGAACGCACGGTGGAACGTTTGCGGCTGAGTTGGTCTTGCGCCGCGGTCAATTCCCGTTCGGCCAACCGAATTTGTTCGCGCCAATACGCCAACTGGTTGACCGAGAAATGCTCATCGACGCGATTCAAAATCGCGTGAATCGAATGGCTGGACTGACACATGCGGTCCGCCAAACGCTCGACCGCCTGTCGAAGGGCATCGAGCGAATCAAGGTCTCTGACGTCGCTTTGCGTCACGCTAGTTCATCGAGGAAGCGGTCAAGTGCCGCATCCATCTTCTCCGGAGTGTCGTAGCTTCCGTCGGCAATTTGACGACGAATGTCAGCCACACGATCGATCCGGATTTCACCGCCACCGGCGATCGGTGAAGCAGAATCCAACCGATTCGCGGACGTCGCGGCACTGGACAGGTCGAGTTGGTCCACAGGTGCGGCGGTGGTCCTGGGCGTGGCGGCATCTGCCTTCAAACGGTTCGCACCAGCATTGGCTGCTGATTTGGAAACCGATGACGCGGCTTGGCTCGTGGAAAGTCGAAATGGACCGTAGATTTGCATCGTGACGTGTGCTCCCGGGAGGAAAGCGGAATTGACAACCGGATCCCATGCCGGACCTTCGTGGCCCATCTGGCATGTCGATCGATCGACAAAAGTTTGAATAGGATTGTAGGTGTGACAACCGATCCGTCTTGAACACACGCCCCAGGGGCGCCCGTCAGTCAGGGAACTCTCGACTCGGTTATCAGCGTTGCAATCCTTGTCCCAGGAATCAATCCGTCAGAATCGGTGGAGACTTCGCAAGCGCAGGTTTCGAGAACACGTTAGATATCGGCTTCTTTGACCCTGGACCTGCAGTCCCAATTGAATTCTGAGCAAAAGTTCTGGGCAAAAGTTTGTTCTGTCACACTATCAATCGCGTGAAACCGCCGGCAAGGTCAACGCAGCCAAAAAAATCAGCTTTTGCAGAGGATTTGATTCAAGCCCGACGGGTTCCCATCCGAGCCCCCCCCTGCTTTCCGAATCCCTGAGAGCATGCGGTTTTCCGGTGCTGCATTCCCCTGCGTTCATCATCACCCTTCCCATGGGTGGCCGCACAGATTTTAAGTGCTGCGTTGCCAACCGTTTACCATCACCCACCCTCCGAGAGGGTCGAGCGAAGCGAGGGGAGGGCCGAGCATCGGAACCAGCGCGTCACCCCTCCCCGGCCCGAATCGGACCGCCCCTCCCTCGAAACGTTCGAAAAGTAAGGCGGTGGCTGGCGTCTGAGTTTCGCCTCGGATGGGGCCGTCGTGGGAGCCGGGGACGTCCCTCGCTCACGCGTTTTGAAGTTGCGCTTTTGCGTGAGGCATTGGTTTTTCATAACCCGACGCGTCAGCGAGGCGAAGTCAACATCGTTTTTCCCTCGCTGACGCGTCGGGTTATGAAAAAGCTGACGCGTCGGGTTGTGAAAAAGCTGACGCTTCGGGTTTTGAGAAAAACGCAACTTCAAAACTCACGCGTCGGGTTGCGAAGGGTGGTCTTGGACGACTCTGACGGGCAAGAATGCCCGTCCTCCATGCGTTGCAACGTCGTTGAAGACAGAGTCGACAAGCCGTCACCATAGACGCTCTGATTGCGGATGCCATTTCGATTCCTGGATGACACCTTCGCGGGGGTGAGGGGGCTCACCGCATCAACAACGCCCTCTCCGGCAGTTCAGGCAAGGTACCGGCTTGCCCGAAAGGTACCTGCAAGGGACGATGTTGGCCCGCGTCATTGTTCACTCGCCATCCCCATTGTCGCCGACGGCTTTCTCGGACCTCCGATGACTCAAAAGACAGAACCCTCTCCCTCGACTACCAATGCCAACGTGTGCCTCGTTGTGCTGGCCGCAGGCAAGGGAACTCGCATGAACAGCGAACTCCCCAAAGTGCTGTGCCCGGTCGTCGATCGGCCCATGATCCACTTCGTATTGGATGCCGCGGATAAAGCGGGCATCCAAAAGAAGATCGCAGTGGTGGGCTACGAAGCCGACCTGGTCCGCAAGGAACTGAATACCCGCCAGGACGATTCACTATCGTTCGCGGAACAAACCGAACAGCTTGGCACCGGCCACGCCGTCCAAATGTGCCAGGACCAGTTGGCCGATCACGATGGTCTGACGCTGGTGATCGCGGGTGATTCGCCCTTGATTCAGCCATCGAGTCTGATCAAGTTGATCGAGCACTTCCAAGCCACGCGTCCCGCCTTGCTGCTTGGCACGCTGACCAAAGAAGACCCCACGGGCCTCGGCCGCATCGTCCGAGATGAAAGTGGGCAATTCACCGGCATCGTGGAACACAAAGACGCGACCGACGCACAACGCGAAATTCGCGAAGTGAACATGAGCACCTACCTGTTCAACAACGCGGACCTGCTCGATTCGCTCTCCAAACTCAGCAATGACAACGCTCAAGGCGAATATTACCTGACCGACTGTGCTCGTCTGCTTCACGAAGCCGGACGACCTGTCGAAGCCTTGCCCGTTTTGCAGGATTGCGAATCGCTTTCCATCAACAACCCTGAGGAACTTCAATTGGTCGACCAAACAATGCGAGCGATGGGTTATGCGTGAACAGAAAATCTTCAGTGGCCAAGCAAACCATGACCTCGCTGAAAAACTGTGTCGTCACCTGCACCTGAAACCCGCTCGCATCACGCTGGGGCAATTCCCAGACGGCGAGAACTACTGCAAACTCGATGAAGACGTTCGTGGCCGCGACGTGTTCTTGGTGCAACCGACTTGCCCACCTGTCAACGACAACTTGATTGAGTTGTTGACAATGATTGATTGCTGCAAACGTGCCAGCGCTGAACGCATCACCGCCGTGATTCCCTACTTTGGGTACGCGCGTCAAGACCGCAAAGACGAAGGCCGCGTGCCGATCACGGCGAAATTGGTCGCCAACCTGATCACGCGAGCCGGCGCCGATCGCGTTCTCACCATGGACCTGCACGCGGCCCAAATCCAAGGCTTCTTTGACGTGCCGGTTGACCACTTGTACGCCGCGCCGGTGATCAACGATCACTTCGTCAGCCGCCGATTCTCAGGCGACGAGGTGGTCGTCGTCAGCCCCGATGAAGGCAGCATCAAACGCGCACTTGGTCATACCAAACGACTCGGCGGCAGCCTCGCGATCGTCGACAAACGACGCACCAACGCTTTGGAAGTCCGCCAAAACACGATCATCGGCGGTCCCGTTGAAGGAAAGATCGCGTTGATGTTCGACGACATGATCAGCACCGCCGGATCGATCTGCGGTGCCGCTCGGTTGGTTCACGAAGCCGGTGCGAAAGAGATTCACATCGCCTGCACGCACGGTGTCCTGTGCGGCCCCGCGATTGAACGACTTCGCGAAGCTCCAATTGATTCAATCACCGTGACAGACACGATTCCAGTCACGGGTGAAAAACTGCTTCCCAACTTGGTCCAACTCTCGGTGGCACCGCTCTTGGCCGAAGCGATCAAGCGGATTCACCACGATCAATCGATCAGCGAACTTTTTCGCGAACGCTGATGAATCGCTGTGACGAGCGTTGTTCACTCGGCGTCGTGGCAAAAGTTTTCGACGATCCCAACGCCGGTCAGTCCGTTCCGGCGTAGGTCGCCGACCAGAGTCTCCACGTCGGATTCGTCCGTGCGGCTGACGTCTCGCACGATCAAGGCGGAATCGCAAAGTCCGGCGGTTGCCAAATCAGCGGTTCCGCAATCAATGATCACCAAATCAAAGGATTGTTTGAGTCGCTCGACCACCTGCTCCAATTCGCTCGCGGCAGGTGAAAGCTCGTTTGCACCTGACAACAACGGAATCAACGTCAGCGCGTCGCTCTCCGAAGACACGGCGACTTCTTCCACAGGAATGCCGTCGCGAATGGCATCGATCCAATCCTGGTCCAACTCCAACGCGAAATCGTCGACCAGCGTCGGCCCATCGATGTCGGCATCGACCAAAGCGACTTTCATTCCGGTGAATGCCACACTGAGCGCGATGCCCATCGCAACGGTCGACCGACCTTCACCAGGAAGCACACTGGTCACGGCAATGGAGCCCAATCCGTCGAGCTGTGCGTCGACGATGTGCTGCCCCAGTTGATCGGCCAAAGTCCCGCATAGGAACAATTCCGACACAGTGTCCGGGATATCCAGCTCGGTCACTTGCCAGGCCGCAACAAACGCTCGCTTGGCCACCTCTTTGGGTTCTTCCACTGGAACCGCAGTGGGCTGGATTTCAACCGCAGGAACGGGTTCCGCAACCGGGGCTGGCCCGGCGACTTCCGTCGTTTGTTGCTGCATCGACTCAGCAAGATAACGCTCCGCTTCGCTGACTTGCTGCGTCATGCGAGACGCAATGTCAGGCACGGAGTGCAATTCTGGCTCGTGAACGGGTGCGCGGGGCGGCTCCGCTTCGACGGGCGGCACCGACGGAATTTCGGTTTCGATTGTATTGGTATCGATGACCGGCGAAGCGGGAACTCTCGCCACGCCCGATACGATCAATGGCTCGCCAATCCGGCGAGCAGTGTCGTCCACATCCACGGGACGATCGATTCGCAAACGAGTCGATTGGTCCGCGGTTTCCATCCAAATGGACGTGGACTCGGTCACAGACGCATCCAATTGCATCCCCGTCGCATCGTCGCGACGATCGCCACGCAGTGGCTTCAGGCGATCCGAAGGACGCTTGATTGCCGACGGAGAATCTTGCAACAAGTGCGACTTTGGAGCCGGAACGACGCGTTCTTCAGAAACGGGAACTTCCGCCTCCGCGGCGACTCCGGCTGAACCGCCCGAGTCTCGTTGACGACGCATCGAAGCAGCACGGTCCAACCGCAACACTGCCTCGTCCAATCGGCGGGTGACTCGTTCAGATCGCGCCAAACCAGTCAACGATTCTTGGACGGTGCCATCGTTCGCTCGCGGCGGCACGACAGCGGAATCGATCGAATCGACGGCCTGCATCTGGGCCACCGTCTTCGACACATAACGGCGATTCCGGGCGTGCGATTGAATGAAGTTATTCGGTTGATTCATCACGTTCCCCTGTCACTCAGCGGCGCAGATTGGATTCGGGAAAGAAAGACGGGGCGGCGACTCTGGCTTCGGGTTGCTCCCCAGAAGAAGGAACCTGGTTTCCAACTGAAACCTCCGGCCCATCGCCTGGCAATGCGAACTGAAAATCAGGCGAGCGAGGCGATTGGGTGGTTGGGAATCCATCCGTCGATGCCGGTTGCTCGACATTCACAGACGCTTGCTCACCCAGTTCAGACGGCAATGGCGGTAGGTAGTCGATCCAGTTGGTGATCGGTCCCGGAGTCCCCGTTTGCAATGGCACAGGAACGGAAGGCAACTCCGAATCCGCTGGAACGCCTTGTTCTTCTGGGAGAACATCATCGTTGGGCGGCAGGCTCAACTCGGAATTCACATCGGAATCGGATGCGGTCATATTGGATTCAAGATTGGTCGCGGCACCTTCAGGTTCCCCGACAACGGGCGAAGCCGATTCTGCAGGCGGCTCACTGTGAAAAGGAGCCGAATCAAAAGGCGGCACTCCACCAACACCACGTTGCATGGGCGAGGAAGCCAATTGCGATTGCACCAAACTGGTTCCACCTGGAACCGGCCCGATGTCGCCTGCATGTGCTGGTTGGTCGAGTTTGGTTTTGCTCATTGAATGGGGTGGCGTGTTCACTCTCACAGTCGCATCCGCGGGGCGATGACCTCCCTCTGGCCGCAAAGCATCCGCATTGGACGCACCGGCAATCGAGGAGACTGCCTCGGAAGGTTTCTTCGACAGCGCTTTGGCAAAACCGGCACTTGGCGACGATTTCAAATCGGACGGAGAAATCGTTGGACGGCGTTGCTCTTTGCTGACAGCCAACGAATCGCTCCCGGACTTCACACCGGTTTTCGATGCCGTTTCATTGACCGCGGGATCTTTCGCACTCAAGGCTTCTGAGTTTTGACGAGCGTTGGAATTGCGTCGCGGTGCAAACACCGCCCAGCACGCGACCAGGGCCAACAACACCAACAAAGTGTTGCGAGAGCCAGCCAGCGCCAATGCCCGATTGCTAAATGATTCGGAGGCTCCAGTTTGCAATTCATCGCGTCCCACTTTCGTGGAAACGGATTCCCGGATTGCCTCCAGAGACGGTGCCCGCAACGAAGGACTCGACTGATTCGCAGCAAAGGACTCGGTTGGCTTTGGAGCCATGACGGGTTCGTCGATCGCTACTTTCGGTGGTACCGGCACAGGTTCCTTCGAAACAACCGGTGCCAGATCAGGCAGCCTTGTGACGCTGGCTTGATTGGCCGCGTCCACTGTGGTTCGCGCCGCCGCATCCAGCATCTCTTGCATCCCCGGAGAATCAGCAACGTTCTGCTCTTCGGACAGCAACTCCTCCTCCGCGCAAGCTTCACCGGCATCCGTTGGCGGATACAAATCGGGCAATCGCAGCAGGGTTGGCGCCAGTTCTTCAAACTCCGTGCGAGACGGGTTGGAACGACGGCTTGGATCTGTGTGTTTGGACGCGGTTGTCATGCGTGCTTCTCTCGTTTTGGAACGTGAGTGGTCGACGGAAACATCCTCCACGTACAGGACTCTCCAGGCGCAACATCTCCCCCTCCACGGATCGACAACAAACCGAAACGGTCTTGAGGAAAATCCGGAATAGCGAAACTTTGCGGGCGACGACAAGACGGATCAAGCCACGAACGACCACCGAACTAGTTTCACGAAATCGCGTTTCATCCACGCGGTTGAATTCGCCCTCCTGAACACCGTTCAAGCGGGTAGGCGGAGACGAACGGGCAGAACCATTTGAGCCGTTTGGGCGTTCGCCCCGGATGGGGCCGTCGCGAGAGTTGGGTGGGTCCCTCGCTCACGCTTTTTGAAGTTGGGCTTTTGCGTGAGGCATTGACTTTTTCATAACCCGACGCGTCAGCGAGGCGAAGTTAACATCGTTTTTCCCTCGCTGACGCGTCGGGTTATGAAAAAGCTGACGCTTCCGGTTTTGAGAAAAGCGCACCATCAAAACTCACGCTTCGGGTTGTGATGGGTGGTCTTGGCCGACTCTGACCGGCAAGAGTGCCCATCCTGCATGCGTTGAAACGCCGTTGACGACTGAGTCGACAAGCGGTCACCATTGACGTTCTGCCTGCGGATGCCAAGTTGATTCCTGGATTGCACGAGGTGGTGCATTTTTTGGGGGGCACGCGGCGCACCTCACCTGAAACGAAGTTTTGGGGGGAGCCAACAACATCGACATACGAGGGTCGAATAAAACGGCAACACCTCCGCAGCGGGTGGGGACAATTCTCAATTTCGAATCACTCTGCTAAGTTGTGGGTTGATTGATCTCCCCATTCAACCTTTCGGTACAAAATGATGAAACAAGTTATCCAAGGCGTTTGCTTCGCCTCTTTGGTCGCCTTTGGCGCGTGTGCATTGCCCGGTTGTGGCTCGGATGAACCTGCCTCGGTTGTGGACTCCACCGACCTCGACGCAATCGCCGAGTACGAGCGCATGATCGCTGAAGAAGAAAAGGCTGCGAATGAAGGAATGGAAGCAGCCGAATAATCTCACTCGGCCAATCCAACCAAAAGAAAACGCCACGTTGAAACCAACGTGGCGTTTTTTCGTTTTCGAAGGAATTGCCGCATCAGGTTTTCATCAGCCTGACGCAGTGATTGGAATCAGAATTCCTGATCGATGACTTCGCGGGCACCACGCGAGCCGAGTGCTCCCCACAAACCGTACGGGCTCTTTGCCCCCGGTTGGTTCATATTGGCATCGTTTCCGTTTCGCCAAACCACTGGGTTGTTTTGATTTCCCGCCTCGATCGACGAAGTGATGAACTTCACGGCGCCGTCGCCCATCAAAACGTGCACTCCACCCTGGTGACGACTTGACATCGTCATGATCGATGGCCCATTCGAATCGTGCGGAATGCAGGTGGGACTGTTAGGGGGCAAAATGGTGTGAACCTGCGACTGGGCGTTCTGGCAATCCGCCCAACGGAACCCTCGCCCTTTGCCATTGCCCTCCAACGCCCCCGCTGTCCAAAACTGGGGTCGCTGGGGATCGATCATGGTTGGATCTTCGATGCACAACCGTGGGTTTTGGCGGATCGCTGTCTGCGCGGGCTGACGATCCGGGTGACGCTTCGCTCGCGTTCGGTTGTCGAGGTCACCCAGGTCGGTGGCAATCTCACCCATCGCGATCGTGTTGGACAAACCATCGAGCACATCGCGGAACCGCATCTGCTTGTGCTTCACAAAGAAACCACGGTTGGCCGCGCGAGAATGCTGCGCGTAGTTGTTGGCAGCCCCCGAGTTTGCCGGTCGAAGATCACCGTGCATGGTCCACCAAAACGAATCGCCCATCGACATCGCGTAGTTGGTTCGACCAAGACTAGGCAAGCCTTTACCAGGGTCGCTGGGACAACGCAGCGTCGGCAGCTCAGTCGCCCAAGGTTTGTACTGGATGTTCTGAGGGGTTGGTCCCATGGCGGGCCACGGGTTAGTTGGTGTTCCAATCCCCGCGCCTGTGTTCCCATCAGTTCGCTCTGAATTTGGGTTGGTGATTTGTTCCCAAATCCCCTGTTGCTCCATGAACGGAGTCATCCCAACCAATGCACTCAGACGCCAATAATTGTGGTTCGTGTAGCTGGACCACCAATTATGACTGCCATTGCCAATGTCGGTCCCGACACCCTGCATTGGAGCGCCGTTGTAAGCGCTGTGGTAGTTGTGAATCGCCAGCCCAAGCTGCTTGAAATTGTTACTGCAACTCATCCTGCGAGCCGCTTCCCGTGCCGCTTGAACGGCCGGCTACAGCAAGCCAACCAAAACGCGAATGATTTCAATGACAACCAATAGCTCGACCAACGTAAAGCCAAGCCGCCTGCGTCTCCCAAAGTCCATGTTTCCGTTCCTCGAAATAGAAATGCGAATCCGGACCTGCAGATGCAGGTCACTCGCAAAATTATTCCGAGTGACAATTAAATCCCCATGCTCAAAAAACGCACCAAAAGCCACTAACGAGCATAAAAGGGAGCTAAACCAACCATAAAACCATTTCCGAGCACGATAAGGAAAAAAACAGCCCGGTAAGAGATGACCCAAATAATTGGATTTTTTAGGCAAAATTTACGAAAACATGCG